>BNUO01000018.1 GCA_025997415.1 Campylobacterota bacterium | reverse complement strand
AAGCACGAAGCCTCTTTACCTGTTCTCTTGATACGGTGTTGTCCTCTTTTGCACTGAACATTGTGGTTTCCTTTCGATGACCCTTTTCTAGCGAAAAGTGTCATCGAAATGATTGGCAGGGACAATTCTGGTGCTAATGGTCATTTTGTGGCGCTGGTCTTAATCCAAAACCGTCATTCAAGCCGCTTAATTTTATGCTTCATAGTGAGTTATTATACGGAATGCAATATCTTTTAGGACAACGAAAAAATGATTTAATTATATTGTTTTTATGGTGTTGTTTCTATTGACTATAAGATGATGATGTATGCCGTAACGCTCTATACATAAGCCCCGTTGTCCCTTTGGTGTCCTTATTGGCAAATACTATGTGCATATAATCAATAAGCGCATTTAAGACACTTTTAGCGCTATATTCCAATGCCCATGAAACCATAAAAACTCGCTTTTGTATAAACACCGCCTGAACATTTTTTGTCGTTTTTTATATGCTATTTAATGAATGCTTTTGCTAAATTTAACGACAAACCCTCCGTATAAGACGCTTCGTAATGACAGCTCTTATCATTCTGAGGAGTGGAGTGACGAAGAATCTGTATTTGCCTTTAGAGATTCTAGTCTAATCCCCAAACATTAGGTATCGTCTGATAATCACAACCTGATGATACTGGCACATCTGCACAGGGTATTTAGCTGATAAACGCCGTATCAATGCGGCTTTGCATTGTGCTATTGCTCGTGCTAGCACAGCAGTATGGCACGGAGCGATATGGAGCATCTTGGCTCCCGTTAATCGCGGGGGTCTCCACACGCCCGTAACTGCGTAGAAAGCTGCCACTTCCTTCGCAGTGCGGACGCGGGGCGTCCATCTCTTCGCAGCAGCGCTCCTTTGGATATGCTGCTCCGTACTGCTACGCCCACTCCCACACCATCCGCAACGACTGCCTTGACCACATAGCCCATAGCTCTAATTCATCAATACCCTGCATATACAGCGCATTTGTCTCGCGTTGGACATACAACCTGAGCAGATTGACTTTGGTGAGTGCATCACGAAACAACATCAATCCGAATTTTCTACCAAAGTATGTGGTGTCTATGAGAAGAACAATAGGAGTGTCTGGGACAATATTATGGTGTCCACAAACTGATGATCGCAAGAGAAGCGTTTATATCGCTGTTTGCCTCTGACTTTGCCATATTTTTGCACCGATGGCGATCCGCAAATAGCACACTTTTCTTGACATTCATTTCAAAATACACCCAACAAAGCTTGTCATAGACTGGCTTTGTTGGGGATTGAGCGTTGTGTTTTTTTTGGTGGTGGTAGACCGAAAATACAGATGTTTCGCCTTCACTCAACATGACAGGGGGGGGATTGTTCAATACAACAATGTAAAACGCTGCAAAAACGGGCGAGCGATTGAGCGATCGCCCGTTAATAGCAAGGGGCTATTTGTCAACACTCCATTCTGCGCTGTTGCCATATGTTTCCCAAGAATACTCCAATCCGTTAACCCATTTTTCGCAATCCCACCCAATGCTTTTGTGGCAGTTCATTCCTTTGCTCTGTAAAAGGGCGGCATAGTTGTTGAAATTTGATGTAGCGTCGCTGGTGTAATTTTTACGCCTATGAACATTAACCACATCGGCTTCGATAGTGCCATATACGGTGGCAAACAGCGCGTCATTATGCTCATCATGCGTTGTGCTAGTGCTGATTAGGTATAGTTCGATGTCGTCAGTGTCAATTTCAACACGGGCATTTACGCCAGTAGCCACATTAGACTTTGTGTAAATACCGCCGCCGCTCATCACAAATGAGTTTGTGGTCAAATAGGTTATGAAGCTACTAATTTTGGTAGCAGAAACAGGTTCGTATTCTTTGTTGCTCCTGATTTCACCAACCGTTAAATTCGTTTCATCAAACGAGGGAAAATAGGCGTCGATCGAAGCCAGTGAGATTTTGCTTCCGCCTCCGCCAGAGCCGCCTCCCGAATCACCGCCTCCACCTCCGCCGCAAGCGGTTAGCATAAGCCCCGTGGCGATTAGCGCCGTCCAAGCTGACCTCTTGGCAAAACCAGAGAGTGCGTTACTCTCTCTCTCTCTCTCGGTGCGGTGCCGCATTGGCGATCAATGAACCGTGAAACATCGGAAACTCCTTGGTTTTAAGATGGCGAAATACTACCTCTACTGGCATAAAACAGACGGGCAAGAGCTGCCATTTGGCTGAAAAATCGAGGCGGTTTAGAGACAAAACTATACACTGCCGTAGAAAATTGCAAGGATACACAATGCAACAGAGTTTTAGCCCTGAAACTGCCGATCTGCTTCAAAATCTTGAGTCGCTGATTAAACAGGTTGATGAGGGTGTGGAGCTATTTGAGGAGCAGCGATCGCTCTTTCAAGGCGTGATCGAGGTACAGCCCGCAGCGCTTTGGGTCTTAAATAGCGACGCAACGATCTATATCAATAACGAAAAAGCGCGGCAGACGGCGATCGATCCATTTACGATCAAACCCGAACAAAACGATACAGAAATTGAGATCGGCGATCGTTATTATTTGCTGCAAGTCTCCAAACAGCAAAACCGTACGATTATCGTGGCAATCGACAACACAAAAAACCGCCGCAACGAACGGTTGATCGCAATGGGTCAGATGGCGGCACATCTTGCGCACGAGATCCGCAATCCCGTCGGATCGGTTGCGATCCTCTCCTCTATGCTCTACGATCGCGTGAAAATTGGCGATAAACCGCTGGTTTTGGAGATCAAAAAAAGTA
Organism: Campylobacterota bacterium; assembly: GCA_025997415.1. Taxonomy (GTDB): domain Bacteria; phylum Campylobacterota; class Campylobacteria; order Campylobacterales; family SZUA-545; genus JAIRKM01. The sequence goes on along the minus strand of BNUO01000018.1, from coordinate 26,547 downwards.
TCTGGCGCGTTGAACGGATCGTGAAAGCTACGCTGCTTTTTTCCAAAGGTTTTACGCTAAATACGCGAGAGTTTCTGCTCTCTGAACTTATCGATGAACTCAATGCGAGTACGGAAAATTACTCGTATAGCAAGTCGATTAGCTTCGAGTTTAATCTGCCAAGCGTGAGCGTGAGCATCGATTTTGAACTCTTTCTTTTGGTGCTGCAAAATCTACTATTTAACGCGATCGACGCGATCGAAGAGATTGACGATGACGAGGGATTTGTACGCATAAGTTACAAACGCGAAAACGGTACGCACACGATCGAAGTAGAGGACAGCGGCAAACCATTTGAAAATCCCGATCGGCTCTTTGAGGCGTTTTATACAAGCAAAACCAAAGGGCATGGGCTGGGGTTAATTTTAACGCGGCAGATTGTCGAAGCACATCACGGCACAATCGCCACGCTTGAAGATAAGAAAGGTTTTTTAATTCGCTTTGAAGGTTGCGAGTAGGGCGGCAACGCACAAGGCGATCAAACTACATCGCCTGTTTCTCTTGACAGAGTTTTGCCCATTGATCCTGCGTATCAAGTTTGGAGCACTGTTCGTAGATCGCAACCGCCTGCTCTTTGCGATCGTTATCCTCCAGCAGCTCGCCTAGCGTGAAGAGAAGCCGCGCTTGGTAGTTCGGCGCAACCTGCTCGTCCAAAGCGCTCTGCAAAACCACGATCGCCTCGTCGCTTTTGCCCTGCTTGACGGCGGCGTCGGCAAACGCAAGCTCACTCTCAGGGGTGAAAGCGCCGACATGGGTGATTCGGTGGCGGTTGATGAGCTTCTTCGCATACTCGTACTGCTTTGTCGTTTCGCCCAGCCCCCGCGCCGTACTCACCAATGCCGCATAGACATCCATCAGGCGCGGATCTTTGGGAAATCGCGTCTCGATGATCGCGCCAAGCTCGTACATCTTTTGCGGATCGTGCCCAAGCCGCTGATAGGCGTTAAACAACTGAAAGTAGCGGTTCTCATCTAACGGCGTACGAAGCGCACGGTTCATACGCATATACCGCTCCGCGTCTGTAATAAACTGCGGCAGATTGCCCGTTTCGTAGTAGATGTCAATGCGTCTTGAGAGCCATTTTTCACCTTTTGCGGGCGAGGTTTTGTTGAGATTGTTGGTGATGATCGCCTGCGCGAGATCGAAACTGCGCTCACCGTAGGCGCACTCATAGAGCTTTTCGTTGTCGTAAAAGGCGATATTTAGCGATCTCTCAAGCGTCAGTTTGACCGCATTTTCGCACGCGCTTTCACGCAAAAACGAATCAAGCAAAATGCGCTCTGTCTGGCTCATCTGCTGATCGAAGTCGTAAAAGAGCTTGTGATCGAGCCTGTCAAGCGTACTGAGTAGTCCGTGTACCTCCTTGTAGCGCTCAAATCGCAGCAGCAACTTCGCCTTTTCAAACAGAGCGCGATCGGCAACCTCATCGCCCTTGTAGGTTTTGTAGATGTAGTCGTAAAGCTCCAAGTTTGCTTCATCGCTATCCCGCCCCAGCGCGAACTCCAACAGGTCGTACTCTTTTTTGGCGACGGTGCGGGAAGCTGCGTATGGAAACTCGTTTAGATAGCGTTTGTAGGTTTCAAACGACTTGGTATCCAGCCCGCCCAGTCGTTGCCAACGCGCCAGATCGAGCACCCGTTTTTCGTACTCAACGGAGGTGGAGTCGTAACGCGGCAACAAAAACTCCAGAAGCATTGAAGCGGGCAGATAGAGTTTGTGTTCTGCCATTAGCATCATCAACTGTCTTGATCCAGCGATGTTATCCAGAAAGAAGTCGGGATTGCTTTGCAAAATCTTCACATAGTAGTCGGCGGCAGCGGCAACATCATCTTGCAAGATCGCGATCTCCGCCAAACGAGAAGCGGCGAGCGAAGCGGCAGGAATATCGGGCGAGTTGAAATAGACATCTTGATAACCAAGCTGCGCCTCCTCCGCCCGCCCACGCGCCAGCGCACGGTCTGCGATATAGACCTTTGCAAAATCAGCGTAGCTGCTTTCGGGATACTCGCGCACGAGCGTATCGTAGTGGTAGAGCGCGTCCGCCGTTAAACCAACGCGCATTTCGGCTTTGCCAAGCAGCAGCAACATCAGCGGTAACTGCGCGTTCGCCGTGTAGCTATTGACCCAAGGAGCAGCGATTGAAATCAGCTCTTCCTCGTGTCCGCCCAGCTTGTCAAGTATCTTGATTTTGAGCGCCAGCAGTTCGGGCATAAACAGATGTCGCCCACTTGTTTCGTCGATTCGCATATTGATTTCTCGCAACGCATCAACCGCGCCAAGCGTCTCGTTGATCGTCAGAATCCTTGCATAATCCGCGCCTTCGTCGTTGCCGTTATTTTGCGTGATCGGGCGACCGAGATGATCGAGCGTTCCAATCTGCGGCGGTGTGATCGCGGGAAACTCAACGGGGAAATCAAGCGAGTCGCGATCGTGCTGCTGCAAAAGCGGCATTGTCTGTCTGTAGCCAAGCACGGTGTAGCGGCGGGCAACGGTTGTTTTGTTGCTGGGGATCATCGCTTTTTCGGTGAGCGTTGCGGCGGTGATCGGATAGACGGCGGCTTTGTGCAAAAAGTCGATTCTAAGCGTAAAGTGGTTTGGACCCATAATCGGCGTGATGTTGAAAAACTCGTTTTTCTGCGCGATCGGCTTGATGGCGGGAATGCGACCAAACTCGCAGATGAGCCTTTGCGTGGTAATGCCATCGGCTTCAACGCGGCAGGCAAACGGCTCAATCTCATCAAGGCTAAGTACTTGATAGCTGCCATCAATGCCAATGCCGGTTGTCTGCGTGATCTCAAGTGCAAAGAGCGGAACGGTCAAGAGCAGTACGAGAAGCGCCTTTTTCATAACCGTATTATAAGCAATAAAGATTCCGAGTTTGCGCGACTAACCTATATACGGCAGAACTGCCCGCAGATCGGGCGTATCGACGATCGCACTCGCCTCTCGTTTGAGGATCTCTTTTGCGCAAAAGGCGATCGAAACTCCAGAATGGGCAAACATAGCGCGATCGTTTGCGCCATCGCCAATGGCGATCGTCTCCTCAGGCGTGATCTTGAGCAGCCCCTGAATGCGCCGCAACATAGCGCCTTTGCTGTTGCCAAAGAGCATTTCGCCGCCGACAAGCCCCGTAAGAACGCCGTTTTTTTGGTGCAGGATATTGGCAAATGTGGCATCAACGCCCAGCGTTTTTCCCACATAATCGGTTGCATCGTGAAAACCGCCCGACAAGATCACCACGATCAGCCCTTTTCGTTTCAGCGTTGCCACACACTCTACTGCGCCGTTCATCATCGGCAGGCACTCGCATATCTCTTTGACGCGGCTTACTTCCATACCTTTTAGCATCGCAACTCGCCTGTTCAGCGCTTCGAAAAAATCCAACCCGCCCTCCATCGCCTCCTGCGTGATCGCAGCAACCTCTCTGCCCGCACCGTATGCCGAAGCCAGAAAGTCGATCGTTTCGCCGTCTATCAAAGTTGAGTCAAAATCAAAAACGCACAGCTTCATATGAGTCTCCAAATGTCAGTTCGTAATCCTAGCAAAAGCAGGGCAAGGTAAAATCTCACAAATTTTGAAGGAGTGAATTGTGGATCAAACATATCGTCTCATTACCAGAAGCGATTTCGACGGGCTAGTCTGTGCCGTGCTGCTACGCGAACTAGGGCTGATTGGTGAGATCAAGTTTGTGCATCCAAAGGATATGCAAGACGGTCTTGTTGAGATCACGCCAAACGACATTACGACCAATCTGCCATATGTTGCGGGGGCGCATTTGGCATTCGATCACCACGAGAGCGAAACGGTGCGAAACAAAGAGCGCGCCAAAAATCACATCATCGATCCAAACGCTCCAAGCGCGGCGCGGGTGGTGTATGACTACTACGGCGGCAAGGAGCGGTTTCTAGCGATCAGCGACGAGATGATGATCGCAGTCGATAAGGCGGACAGCGCACAGTTTAGTTTGGAGGACATCCTTCACCCGCGAGATTGGGTTTTGCTCAACTACCTGATGGACGCGCGGACGGGATTGGGGCGATTTAGGGATTTTCGTATCAGCAACTACCAACTTATGATGGATCTCATCTCCTACTGCCGCAGCCACACGATCACCGAGATTTTGCAACTGCCCGATGTGCGCGAACGAAGCGCACTCTTTTTTGACCACGAAAACCGCTTCAAAGAGCAGATCAGACGGTGTAGTACGGTGCACAAAAATCTCGTTGTTCTCGATCTGCGAAACGAGGAGACGATCTGGGCGGGTAATCGGTTTATGATCTACGCGCTCTATCCGCAGTGCAACATCTCGATCCATGTCATCTGGGGCTTTCAAAAGAAAAATACCGCTTTTGCTACGGGCAAGTCGATCCTCGATCGCGGCAGCAAAACCCATGTCGGCGAACTGATGTTGGAGTTTGGCGGCGGCGGACACGAGGCGGCTGGCACCTGCCAAGTTGCAAACGATCAGTCTGAAGCGACGCTAAAAGTTCTCATTGATCGCATTACAAAAGATGGCTGATTGTGTTTGAAAAGCTCAAAGACAAACTCCTTAGCGGCGAGTGGCTGACGCTTGAGACGACACCCGCGAAAGCCGCATCGTTTGCGCCGATCGTTGAGCGGCTTCGCGCGCTTGATCTGCCGCGCTTTGTCGATGGCTTTACCGTTACCGACAATCCGCTGGCGAAACTGCGCTACGGATCGCTCTTTGCGGCGGTGAAGCTGCAAGAGGCGTTTGGCAAGCCCGTGCTGGCAACGCTTTCGATGCGCGATCGCAACCTGATCGCTCTGCAATCGGACATTTTGGGCTGCAACGAGTTTGGCATTCGCGCCTTTTTAGCCGTAACGGGCGATAGCGCAAGCCTCTCCGATCAGCCCCACGCAAAAGGGGTTTTTGAATCAAACAGCAACGAGCTACTGTCGATTATGCGATCGTTTAATTTCGGAATCGACTACGCAGGAAAGGCGATCGACCCTGCGCCGCAGCCGATCTATCCGTTTGCCGTAACGCAGAGCCGCACCAAAAATCCCGCCTCGCTAATGCGAAAGATCGCCGGAAAAATTGAGCATGGCGCGATCGGGATCATCACTCAACCTGTTTTTTCGATCGCCGACGCGAGGCGGCTTGCGGAGATTTTTGACGAGGCGCGGCGGGAGTTTAAGGACGAGAGGCAAAATGCGCGGCTGATCGTAGGCGTCTTTCCGCTCACACGGCTCAAAACCGCGCAGTTTTTGCACGCGCATGTTCCGGGAATTGAAGTTGCCGATAGCTGGATCGCCGCGCTTTCGGAGGCAAATAGGCTGAGTGCGCAGGAGGAGGAGCGGGTGGGGTTTGAGCTGAGCAGCGAACTTTTCCACGCTCTAAGGGACGAAGGTTTTGCCGTACATCTGATGTGCGCGAACCGTTTTGAACTGGCGGCGAAGCTGCTGACATCGGCGTAGAGCGGAAGAGGGGATACGATGGCGCGGATAGGGATATTTTACGCAAGCACGGCGGGACACACGGCGAAGGCGGCGGAGACGATCGCAAAGCTACTCGGCAGCAGCCACGAGGTAACGCTGGTGAAGCTGGCGGATTCAAACCTTGACGAGATGCTAACCTACGACAATCTCATTTTGGGCAGCTCCACTTGGGGGCAGGGCGAACTGCAAAGCGACTGGCGCGAACCGTTCTTGGAGATGGACGAGGCGGATTTTGCAGGTAAGACGATCGCGCTTTTTGGCACGGGCGAGAGCAAGAAACACGGCGAACATTTTGTCGGTGCACTTGGGATTTTGCGTGATAAATTGATAGCGCGAGGCGGCAAAATCGTAGGCGCTGTGGGTGGCGCGGGCTACTCGTTCAAATCCTCAACGGCGTTCATAGACGGCAAATTCGCGGGTCTTGCGCTCGATGAGGTCAACGAACCGCACAAAACCAAAGCGCGGATCGAAGCATGGGTGGAGGCGATACGAGGATCGTTTAATTAGATATTTGAAGGAGTAACCTTGTCATTCTGAAGCGGAGCTGAAGAATCTCAAGGCTAACACAGATACTTCGCTATCGCTCAGTATGACAGAGAAGGCGTTCAGAACGACAAATGCAAGTCATTCTTAAGTAAAGCTTAAGAATCTCATCAAGTAATATGCCTAGCTTGTGGGCAAGTTTCAGCTAACTTCACATACGATTTCGGGTTTTGACAAAACCACCCCCATAAGGAGTTTCAAATGAGTATGAGCGGACGAAGTTCTTCTCTCTCTCTCTCTCTCGGTTGTCCAAAAATCTTAGAAACTCACGCGCTTATTGGAAGTTTAGAAAGCTTCGTGATCAATACTGGTATAAACCTTTTCGTTCCATTCCGCATTATTTTAGTTTATTTCTTTGGCACTGTGTATTTCGCCACTCGCTGATTGTGATCAAAGGACCTAAAGCACTTGGCGATAGCCTGATTCTGACATTTGCGATCGACGAGATTAAACGATATTTTCCAAACACAAAAGTTATCATTGCCACAAATAGACCTTATCTGTACGAGAACAACCATAATATATATAAAATTATCAAAAGACACGCGCCGAAATTCTATTATTTTGCGCGTTTGCCCATGGACGCGCTTGGTATAAAGCCGCCATACTCGCCAAGGAGACTGCATCTTGCGGTTGATGACAAGACATTGACCAAGATGGCGCAGCAACTACCGAAAAAATTTGTGGTATTAAATCCAAGCGGCAATCCTGCAATGTCGTTTGATCGGAGATCGTGGGGATTTGAACGCTATCAGCAACTTGTAGATCTGATGTGCGATACGACATTTGTGCAAATTGGATTTGCTACCGATCAACTTTTACGCGGAGTGTTAGACTTTAGAGGATTACCGCATATGATGGAGTTTGCCGCGATCGTCAAACTTGCACAAGCAGGGCTATTCCATGACTGCGGTTTTACGCACCTTGCCGTTGCGGTTCAGACGCGCTGCGTAGTGTTGTGGGGCGGGGCAAGTCATATTAGTTCTTACGGTCATGACACAAATATCAATCTGATAGAAACTGTTGAGTGCAGTCCATGCTCACCCGTCGGCAGGTATTGCGAACACAATATGCGATGTATGGAGCTACTAACTCCCGAATTTGTAACTGACAAACTGCGGGAGCTGCTGGTCGATAGCGCACAAAAAAAGTCATTCTGAGCGAAGCGAAGAATCTAAAAGAATCCAACACAGATGTTTCGCTTCGCTCAACATGACAAGTGCTGCGTTGTCATTCTGAACGAAGTGAAGAATCTAACACAGATACTTCGGCTTCGCCGAAGTCATGACAAGAGGTTACATTTAGACCAAGAGTGGATTACAATAAACAGCCAACTATCTCTCCACAGCTACTCTTTACGCGATATTTGTATAAACCGCCTGCACATCGTCATCCTCTTCGAGCTTGTCGATGAGTATGTCAATTTCGGCGATCGCTTCGTCGCTAAACTCCTGCGGCGAGTTTGGTAGATATTGCAAGTTCGCGGCGTTTGGCTCAATCCCAAGCTCCTCCAACGCACGGCTGATCGCGCCAAATTCGGTGTAGGGCGCGTATAGATAAAGCGTCTGATCGTCTGCTTGCAACTCGTCCAATCCCGCATCGATCAGCGTTAGTTCTAGCGACTCAGCGTCAATATCCGCCGACTTTTGTACCTCAAAAACCGCCTTGCGCGAAAAGAGAAACGATAGCGATCCACTCTGCGCAAGCTGCCCGCCGTTTTTGGCAAACTTCACCTTGACATTCGCAACCGTTCGCGTCGGATTGTCTGTGGCGCATTCGACAATCATCATCACGCCGTGCGGTCCCTTGCCCTCGTAGGTAACGAGCGAAATCTCCGCGCTATCCTTGCCGTTTGCCCGTTTGATCGCCGCGTCAATGTTGTCTTTTGGCATATTTTGGGCTTTGGCGTTGAGAATCGCCGTGCGCAGCTTCGGATTCATGGCGGGATCGCCGCCGCCCTCTTTTGCAGCCATTGTGATCAGTTTGGCGAGTTTGGGAAATACGCGCGACATATTTGCCCAACGCTTCTCTTTTGCAGCCTTTCGATATTCAAACGCTCTGCCCACTTTAGTTTTTCCTTCGATAAAAATGGGCGCGATTATAGTTAATAGCGGCTTCGTTACAATACTTACTTTTAGGGATTTAATAATGAATATTCTCCTTGCCGATATGATCTTGACGATGGATCCGACGCGACCGCTGGTGCGCAACGGCGCTGTGGTGTTTGACGAAAACATCGTCGAAGTTACGGACGATCAGAGCGCCATTGCAGCGTGGAAAGACAGCGCACTCGTCATTGAGGGCGGCAAAAACTCTGTCGCGCTTCCGGGTCTGATCAACGCGCACACACATCTGGAGTTTAGCGCCAACTCAACCGACCTGACATACGGTAGTTTTATGGGCTGGCTTAGCAGCGTGATGGAAAAGCGCGAAAAGCTGATCGCCGCAAGCGACAGAGCGAGTTTGGACGGCGTGCTTGAAAAGATGTTGCGGGGCGGAACGACCTCGATCGGCGCGATTAGCAGCTACGGTTTCGATCTCGAAAGCCTAGCAAACGCCAAACAGCGTGTCGTCTATTTCAACGAGATGATCGGCTCAAACCCAGCCGCGCTTGATGTCCTCTTTGCCGCCTTTCAGACGCGGCTTGAAAAGAGCGATGAGTATCGCAACGATCGATTTACTCCGGGCATTGCGATCCACTCGCCATACTCGGTTCACCCTGTTTTGCTGCGAAAGACGATCGCGCTTGCACGAAGCCGCCACGCGCCCATTAGCGCCCATTTTATGGAGAGTATGAGCGAACGAAAGTGGCTGACAAGCGGCACAGGCGAGTTTCGACCGTTTTTTGAAAAGCTGTTCAAACTGACCACGCCGCAGATGAGCGGAGCGGAGTTTTTGGAGGCGTTTGCCGATACGCACGCTCTGTTTGTGCACTGTGTGCGTGCCAGCGATGAGGAGCTTGATACGATCGCAAAGATGGGTTCAAAGATCGTCCATTGCCCCGTTTCCAATCGACTTTTGGGCTGTGGGCTGCTCTCGCTTGAGCGGCTCAAAAACCGCGAGATAGGTTTTTTGACCGCAACCGACGGGCTAAGCTCCAACTACTCGCTTAACCTCTTCAACGAACTGCGATCGGCGCTGTTTATGCACGAAGGGCTTGATCTGCCGCTTCTGGCTCGCGATCTAATGCGAAGCGTTACCGATGTGGCGGCAAAAGCGTTGGGTCTAAACACTGGGCGGCTTGAGAGCGATTACGCCGCCGACATCGCGCTATTTCGACTGCCAAACGCCGTTATGGACGATGCGATGCTGTATCTGCACATCATTTTACACGCGCCTGAAACGATGGGTCGCGTATTTATCAATGGGGAGAGTGTCTAATGGAAGATTTCAAACAGTTTTGCAGGGTGATCACAGCGCCGATCGTCTTTATACAAAACCATTTCAAGGCGGTTATGCTTGTTTTGATCGTCTCTTTGTTCGTCTTTGCCACGCCGCAGCAGCAGACGATGACAAACCTCTACCGTATTGAACTGTACGGTCCGATTTTGGAGGCTGATTCGTTTTTGCGGCAGGTTAAAGCGGCAGGCGATGAACGGATCAAAGGGGTTTTACTCGTTGTCGATTCGCCCGGCGGAAGCGTGCCGCCTAGCGTGGAGATGATGATGGCGCTCAAAAAACTTGCCGAGCAGAAACCTGTCGTTGCCTATTCTGCGGGCGTGATGGCAAGCGGCAGCTACTACGCTTCGGTCTGGTCAAACGAGATCATCGCAAATCCGGGCAGTATTGTCGGTTCGATCGGCGTGATTATGGAGGGTTTTAACGCCGCAGATCTGCTGGATAAGCTTGGCGTGAAAATGCGCGTGGTCAAAGCGGGCGACTTGAAAGAGGCTGGCACATTCTACCGCGAATGGACGGCGAGCGAAAAGGCGCAACTTGAAGCGGTTGTGGGCGAAACCTACAAGATGTTTGTCGCTGATGTCGCCGCCGCGCGCGATCTAAGCGCCGCCGATCACAAGAGTTTCGCCGATGGTCGTGTCTTTACCGCTTCGCAGGCGTTGGAAGTGGGGCTGATCGACTCGTTGGGTAGTATCGAAACTGCCCAGGCTCGCGTTGTGGAGCTTAGCGGCGTGAAAGATCCTTTCTGGAATGAAAAAAGCGAATTTGACAAGGTGCTGGAACGGTTGGAGCAGGGCGCACAGACGGCGGTTGTGAAGCTATTTGCCACGACGATCAAGTCGCAGCTTTAGGTCTTCTTTTGCGCTGGCTTTAGCCTTTTTGCCGCCGCTCGCTCGGTCTTTTCGCCAATCTCTGCGTCATCTTCGCTCGGCGCTCGGTTACATACTGAGAAGTATGCTCCCGTCGCGCCTCGTTCAGCTTCCTTGATCTTGACAAAAATCCCTTCGCGATCAACGGCAAAAAGCAATTCGCGCACGAATGTCATTGCGTGCGCATACTGTCATTGCGGGCTTGACCCGCAATCTCGTGTTCCTGTCATTCTGGGGCTTATGGTCATTTTGTGGCGCTGGAATGCCTTACGAATCGTCTCGTACAGAGGGTTTGTCGTTAAATTTAACGAAACCGTTCATTAAATGGCATATAAAAAAGCAACAAAAAATGTTCGGGCAGTGTTTATGCAAAAGCGAGTTTTTATGGCTTCGCAGGCATTAGAAAATAGCGCTAAAAGCGTCCTAAATGCGTTTATAGATTATCTGCATAGGGTGCTGCTAGGAAGAACATCAAAAGGACAACATGGCTTATGGATAGAGCGTTTAACGGCATACTTCATCATCTTATAATCAACAGAAATAACACTATAAAACAATATATTCAAGTCATTTTTTTTGTTGTCATAAAAGATATTGCATTCCGCACAATAACTCACTATGAAGCATAGAATTAAGTGGCTTAAATGGCGGTTTTGGATTAAGAGCTTCACCACGAAATGACCATTAGCCCCATTCTGAGCGAAGCGAAGAATCCCTATTCCCACGCTTTGCACTGCCGAAGCATTTTGAAGCGGCGAGGATCAAGGCGCGAGTTCCCCAGAGTATGAGCGCCCCGAAGCCGCAAGAAATGCAAGGGTATCCGTTAGGACAGTGCAACCGCGTGGCGGTTTCTTTGCCTTCTTTCTTGCCCGCGCAAGAAAGAATGGTCGCGTGCGCCGAAGGCGTATGCGAAACCTCCCCTGTCTCCTGTCATTCTGAGCGAAGCGAAGAATCTCAAAGCGAACACAGATACTTCGCCTTCGGCTCAGTATGACAGACGGGCGCACCGATCGCTTTTTGCCGCACCGCCCTACTCTACGCAGTAGTTTTTGAGGGCGCGACCAACTTTCGGGTGTTTGAGTTTTTTGATCGCGCTTGCTTCGATCTGTCGCACCCGTTCGCGGGTAATGTTTAGCTCTTTGCCAATCTCCTCTAGCGTACGATCGCTCTCGTCGTCCAATAGACCAAAACGCATTGCGATCACACTTCGTTCGCGATCGTTAAGCTGTTCTAACACGCCCGAAATTTGTGATTTAAGATCATTTTTCATCACAAAATCAACAGGATTGATCGATTGGATATCCTCAAGAAAATCGCCATATTTACCATCATCGTCATTGCCAACGGGCGCTTCAAGACTGATCGGCTCTTTGGTGATTTTGATGACGCTTTTCAATTTTTCAACGCTCAAACCAACCTCCGACTGGTTGTTTCGATCGCCAAGCGTTACACCAATCGCGGATTACCGTTTTTGGACTTGATCCAAGAGGGCAATATAGGCTTGATGAAGGCGGTTGATAAGTTTGAGTACAAACGCGGATTTAAGTTTTCGACCTATGCGACATGGTGGATTCGTCAAGCCATCAGCCGCGCCATTGCCGATCAAGCTCGTACAATTCGCATTCCGATCCATATGATCGAAACGATCAACCGTATCAATAAAGTTACGCGAAAATATGTACAAGATCACGGCAAAGAGCCTGATGAAGAGACGATAGCAAACGAGGTTGGTTTGAGCGTTGAAAAATTGAAAAGCGTCATCAAAATCACCAAAGAGCCGATCAGTCTTGAAGCGCCCGTTGGCAATGACGATGATGGTAAATATGGCGATTTTCTTGAGGATATCCAATCGATCAATCCTGTTGATTTTGTGATGAAAAATGATCTTAAATCACAAATTTCGGGCGTGTTAGAACAGCTTAACGATCGCGAACGAAGTGTGATCGCAATGCGTTTTGGTCTATTGGACGACGAGAGCGATCGTACGCTAGAGGAGATTGGCAAAGAGCTAAACATTACCCGCGAACGGGTGCGACAGATCGAAGCAAGCGCGATCAAAAAACTCAAACACCCGAAAGTTGGTCGCGCCCTCAAAAACTACTGCGTAGAGTAGGGCGGTGCGGCAAAAAGCGATCGGTGCGCCCGTCTGTCATACTGAGCCGAAGGCGAAGTATCTGTGTTCGCTTTGAGATTCTTCGCTTCGCTCAGAATGACAGGAGACAGGGGAGGTTTCGCATACGCCTTCGGCGCACGCGACCATTCTTTCTTGCGCGGGCAAGAAAGAAGGCAAAGAAACCGCCACGCGGTTGCACTGTCCTAACGGATACCCTTGCATTTCTTGCGGCTTCGGGGCGCTCATACTCTGGGGAACTCGCGCCTTGATCCTCGCCGCTTCAAAATGCTTCGGCAGTGCAAAGCGTGGGAATAGGGATTCTTCGCTTCGCTCAGAATGGGGCTAATGGTCATTTCGTGGTGAAGCTCTTAATCCAAAACCGCCATTTAAGCCACTTAATTCTATGCTTCATAGTGAGTTATTGTGCGGAATGCAATATCTTTTATGACAACAAAAAAAATGACTTGAATATATTGTTTTATAGTGTTATTTCTGTTGATTATAAGATGATGAAGTATGCCGTTAAACGCTCTATCCATAAGCCATGTTGTCCTTTTGATGTTCTTCCTAGCAGCACCCTATGCAGATAATCTATAAACGCATTTAGGACGCTTTTAGCGCTATTTTCTAATGCCTGCGAAGCCATAAAAACTCGCTTTTGCATAAACACTGCCCGAACATTTTTTGTTGCTTTTTTATATGCCATTTAATGAACGGTTTCGTTAAATTTAACGACAAACCCTCTGTACGAGACGATTCGTAAGGCATTCCAGCGCCACAAAATGACCATAAGCCCCAGAATGACAGGAACACGAGATTGCGGGTCAAGCCCGCAATGACAGTATGCGCACGCAATGACATTCGTGCGCGAATTGCTTTTTGCCGTTGATCGCGAAGGGATTTTTGTCAAGATCAAGGAAGCTGAACGAGGCGCGACGGGAGCATACTTCTCAGTATGTAACCGAGCGCCGAGCGAAGATGACGCAGAGATTGGCGAAAAGACCGAGCGAGCGGCGGCAAAAAGGCTAAAGCCAGCGCAAAAGAAGACCTAAAGCTGCGACTTGATCGTCGTGGCAAATAGCTTCACAACCGCCGTCTGTGCGCCCTGCTCCAACCGTTCCAGCACCTTGTCAAATTCGCTTTTTTCATTCCAGAAAGGATCTTTCACGCCGCTAAGCTCCACAACGCGAGCCTGGGCAGTTTCGATACTACCCAACGAGTCGATCAGCCCCACTTCCAACGCCTGCGAAGCGGTAAAGACACGACCATCGGCGAAACTCTTGTGATCGGCGGCGCTTAGATCGCGCGCGGCGGCGACATCAGCGACAAACATCTTGTAGGTTTCGCCCACAACCGCTTCAAGTTGCGCCTTTTCGCTCGCCGTCCATTCGCGGTAGAATGTGCCAGCCTCTTTCAAGTCGCCCGCTTTGACCACGCGCATTTTCACGCCAAGCTTATCCAGCAGATCTGCGGCGTTAAAACCCTCCATAATCACGCCGATCGAACCGACAATACTGCCCGGATTTGCGATGATCTCGTTTGACCAGACCGAAGCGTAGTAGCTGCCGCTTGCCATCACGCCCGCAGAATAGGCAACGACAGGTTTCTGCTCGGCAAGTTTTTTGAGCGCCATCATCATCTCCACGCTAGGCGGCACGCTTCCGCCGGGCGAATCGACAACGAGTAAAACCCCTTTGATCCGTTCATCGCCTGCCGCTTTAACCTGCCGCAAAAACGAATCAGCCTCCAAAATCGGACCGTACAGTTCAATACGGTAGAGGTTTGTCATCGTCTGCTGCTGCGGCGTGGCAAAGACGAACAAAGAGACGATCAAAACAAGCATAACCGCCTTGAAATGGTTTTGTATAAAGACGATCGGCGCTGTGATCACCCTGCAAAACTGTTTGAAATCTTCCATTAGACACTCTCCCCATTGATAAATACGCGACCCATCGTTTCAGGCGCGTGTAAAATGATGTGCAGATACAGCATCGCATCGTCCATAACGGCGTTTGGCAGTCGAAATAGCGCGATGTCGGCGGCGTAATCGCTCTCAAGCCGCCCAGTGTTTAGACCCAACGCTTTTGCCGCCACATCGGTAACGCTTCGCATTAGATCGCGAGCCAGAAGCGGCAGATCAAGCCCTTCGTGCATAAACAGCGCCGATCGCAGTTCGTTGAAGAGGTTAAGCGAGTAGTTGGAGCTTAGCCCGTCGGTTGCGGTCAAAAAACCTATCTCGCGGTTTTTGAGCCGCTCAAGCGAGAGCAGCCCACAGCCCAAAAGTCGATTGGAAACGGGGCAATGGACGATCTTTGAACCCATCTTTGCGATCGTATCAAGCTCCTCATCGCTGGCACGCACACAGTGCACAAACAGAGCGTGCGTATCGGCAAACGCCTCCAAAAACTCCGCTCCGCTCATCTGCGGCGTGGTCAGTTTGAACAGCTTTTCAAAAAACGGTCGAAACTCGCCTGTGCCGCTTGTCAGCCACTTTCGTTCGCTCATACTCTCCATAAAATGGGCGCTAATGGGCGCGTGGCGGCTTCGTGCAAGCGCGATCGTCTTTCGCAGCAAAACAGGGTGAACCGAGTATGGCGAGTGGATCGCAATGCCCGGAGTAAATCGATCGTTGCGATACTCATCGCTCTTTTCAAGCCGCGTCTGAAAGGCGGCAAAGAGGACATCAAGCGCGGCTGGGTTTGAGCCGATCATCTCGTTGAAATAGACGACACGCTGTTTGGCGTTTGCTAGGCTTTCGAGATCGAAACCGTAGCTGCTAATCGCGCCGATCGAGGTCGTTCCGCCCCGCAACATCTTTTCAAGCACGCCGTCCAAACTCGCTCTGTCGCTTGCGGCGATCAGCTTTTCGCGCTTTTCCATCACGCTGCTAAGCCAGCCCATAAAACTACCGTATGTCAGGTCGGTTGAGTTGGCGCTAAACTCCAGATGTGTGTGCGCGTTGATCAGACCCGGAAGCGCGACAGAGTTTTTGCCGCCCTCAATGACGAGTGCGCTGTCTTTCCACGCTGCAATGGCGCTCTGATCGTCCGTAACTTCGACGATGTTTTCGTCAAACACCACAGCGCCGTTGCGCACCAGCGGTCGCGTCGGATCCATCGTCAAGATCATATCGGCAAGGAGAATATTCATTATTAAATCCCTAAAAGTAAGTATTGTAACGAAGCCGCTATTAACTATAATCGCGCCCATTTTTATCGAAGGAAAAACTAAAGTGGGCAGAGCGTTTGAATATCGAAAGGCTGCAAAAGAGAAGCGTTGGGCAAATATGTCGCGCGTATTTCCCAAACTCGCCAAACTGATCACAATGGCTGCAAAAGAGGGCGGCGGCGATCCCGCCATGAATCCGAAGCTGCGCACGGCGATTCTCAACGCCAAAGCCCAAAATATGCCAAAAGACAACATTGACGCGGCGATCAAACGGGCAAACGGCAAGGATAGCGCGGAGATTTCGCTCGTTACCTACGAGGGCAAGGGACCGCACGGCGTGATGATGATTGTCGAATGCGCCACAGACAATCCGACGCGAACGGTTGCGAATGTCAAGGTGAAGTTTGCCAAAAACGGCGGGCAGCTTGCGCAGAGTGGATCGCTATCGTTTCTCTTTTCGCGCAAGGCGGTTTTTGAGGTACAAAAGTCGGCGGATATTGACGCTGAGTCGCTAGAACTAACGCTGATCGATGCGGGATTGGACGAGTTGCAAGCAGACGATCAGACGCTTTATCTATACGCGCCCTACACCGAATTTGGCGCGATCAGCCGTGCGTTGGAGGAGCTTGGGATTGAGCCAAACGCCGCGAACTTGCAATATCTACCAAACTCGCCGCAGGAGTTTAGCGACGAAGCGATCGCCGAAATTGACATACTCATCGACAAGCTCGAAGAGGATGACGATGTGCAGGCGGTTTATACAAATATCGCGTAAAGAGTAGCTGTGGAGAGATAGTTGGCTGTTTATTGTAATCCACTCTTGGTCTAAATGTAACCTCTTGTCATGACTTCGGCGAAGCCGAAGTATCTGTGTTAGATTCTTCACTTCGTTCAGAATGACAACGCAGCACTTGTCATGTTGAGCGAAGCGAAACATCTGTGTTGGATTCTTTTAGATTCTTCGCTTCGCTCAGAATGACTTTTTTTGTGCGCTATCGACCAGCAGCTCCCGCAGTTTGTCAGTTACAAATTCGGGAGTTAGTAGCTCCATACATCGCATATTGTGTTCGCAATACCTGCCGACGGGTGAGCATGGACTGCACTCAACAGTTTCTATCAGATTGATATTTGTGTCATGACCGTAAGAACTAATATGACTTGCCCCGCCCCACAACACTACGCAGCGCGTCTGAACCGCAACGGCAAGGTGCGTAAAACCGCAGTCATGGAATAGCCCTGCTTGTGCAAGTTTGACGATCGCGGCAAACTCCATCATATGCGGTAATCCTCTAAAGTCTAACACTCCGCGTAAAAGTTGATCGGTAGCAAATCCAATTTGCACAAATGTCGTATCGCACATCAGATCTACAAGTTGCTGATAGCGTTCAAATCCCCACGATCTCCGATCAAACGACATTGCAGGATTGCCGCTTGGATTTAATACCACAAATTTTTTCGGTAGTTGCTGCGCCATCTTGGTCAATGTCTTGTCATCAACCGCAAGATGCAGTCTCCTTGGCGAGTATGGCGGCTTTATACCAAGCGCGTCCATGGGCAAACGCGCAAAATAATAGAATTTCGGCGCGTGTCTTTTGATAATTTTATATATATTATGGTTGTTCTCGTACAGATAAGGTCTATTTGTGGCAATGATAACTTTTGTGTTTGGAAAATATCGTTTAATCTCGTCGATCGCAAATGTCAGAATCAGGCTATCGCCAAGTGCTTTAGGTCCTTTGATCACAATCAGCGAGTGGCGAAATACACAGTGCCAAAGAAATAAACTAAAATAATGCGGAATGGAACGAAAAGGTTTATACCAGTATTGATCACGAAGCTTTCTAAACTTCCAATAAGCGCGTGAGTTTCTAAGATTTTTGGACAACCGAGAGAGAGAGAGAGAGAAGAACTTCGTCCGCTCATACTCATTTGAAACTCCTTATGGGGGTGGTTTTGTCAAAACCCGAAATCGTATGTGAAGTTAGCTGAAACTTGCCCACAAGCTAGGCATATTACTTGATGAGATTCTTAAGCTTTACTTAAGAATGACTTGCATTTGTCGTTCTGAACGCCTTCTCTGTCATACTGAGCGATAGCGAAGTATCTGTGTTAGCCTTGAGATTCTTCAGCTCCGCTTCAGAATGACAAGGTTACTCCTTCAAATATCTAATTAAACGATCCTCGTATCGCCTCCACCCATGCTTCGATCCGCGCTTTGGTTTTGTGCGGTTCGTTGACCTCATCGAGCGCAAGACCCGCGAATTTGCCGTCTATGAACGCCGTTGAGGATTTGAACGAGTAGCCCGCGCCACCCACAGCGCCTACGATTTTGCCGCCTCGCGCTATCAATTTATCACGCAAAATCCCAAGTGCACCGACAAAATGTTCGCCGTGTTTCTTGCTCTCGCCCGTGCCAAAAAGCGCGATCGTCTTACCTGCAAAATCCGCCTCGTCCATCTCCAAGAACGGTTCGCGCCAGTCGCTTTGCAGTTCGCCCTGCCCCCAAGTGGAGCTGCCCAAAATGAGATTGTCGTAGGTTAGCATCTCGTCAAGGTTTGAATCCGCCAGCTTCACCAGCGTTACCTCGTGGCTGCTGCCGAGTAGCTTTGCGATCGTCTCCGCCGCCTTCGCCGTGTGTCCCGCCGTGCTTGCGTAAAATATCCCTATCCGCGCCATCGTATCCCCTCTTCCGCTCTACGCCGATGTCAGCAGCTTCGCCGCCAGTTCAAAACGGTTCGCGCACATCAGATGTACGGCAAAACCTTCGTCCCTTAGAGCGTGGAAAAGTTCGCTGCTCAGCTCAAACCCCACCCGCTCCTCCTCCTGCGCACTCAGCCTATTTGCCTCCGAAAGCGCGGCGATCCAGCTATCGGCAACTTCAATTCCCGGAACATGCGCGTGCAAAAACTGCGCGGTTTTGAGCCGTGTGAGCGGAAAGACGCCTACGATCAGCCGCGCATTTTGCCTCTCGTCCTTAAACTCCCGCCGCGCCTCGTCAAAAATCTCCGCAAGCCGCCTCGCGTCGGCGATCGAAAAAACAGGTTGAGTGATGATCCCGATCGCGCCATGCTCAATTTTTCCGGCGATCTTTCGCATTAGCGAGGCGGGATTTTTGGTGCGGCTCTGCGTTACGGCAAACGGATAGATCGGCTGCGGCGCAGGGTCGATCGCCTTTCCTGCGTAGTCGATTCCGAAATTAAACGATCGCATAATCGACAGTAGCTCGTTGCTGTTTGATTCAAAAACCCCTTTTGCGTGGGGCTGATCGGAGAGGCTTGCGCTATCGCCCGTTACGGCTAAAAAGGCGCGAATGCCAAACTCGTTGCAGCCCAAAATGTCCGATTGCAGAGCGATCAGGTTGCGATCGCGCATCGAAAGCGTTGCCAGCACGGGCTTGCCAAACGCCTCTTGCAGCTTCACCGCCGCAAAGAGCGATCCGTAGCGCAGTTTCGCCAGCGGATTGTCGGTAACGGTAAAGCCATCGACAAAGCGCGGCAGATCAAGCGCGCGAAGCCGCTCAACGATCGGCGCAAACGATGCGGCTTTCGCGGGTGTCGTCTCAAGCGTCAGCCACTCGCCGCTAAGGAGTTTGTCTTTGAGCTTTTCAAACACAATCAGCCATCTTTTGTAATGCGATCAATGAGAACTTTTAGCGTCGCTTCAGACTGATCGTTTGCAACTTGGCAGGTGCCAGCCGCCTCGTGTCCGCCGCCGCCAAACTCCAACATCAGTTCGCCGACATGGGTTTTGCTGCCGCGATCGAGGATCGACTTGCCCGTAGCAAAAGCGGTATTTTTCTTTTGAAAGCCCCAGATGACATGGATCGAGATGTTGCACTGCGGATAGAGCGCGTAGATCATAAACCGATTACCCGCCCAGATCGTCTCCTCGTTTCGCAGATCGAGAACAACGAGATTTTTGTGCACCGTACTACACCGTCTGATCTGCTCTTTGAAGCGGTTTTCGTGGTCAAAAAAGAGTGCGCTTCGTTCGCGCACATCGGGCAGTTGCAAAATCTCGGTGATCGTGTGGCTGCGGCAGTAGGAGATGAGATCCATCATAAGTTGGTAGTTGCTGATACGAAAATCCCTAAATCGCCCCAATCCCGTCCGCGCGTCCATCAGGTAGTTGAGCAAAACCCAATCTCGCGGGTGAAGGATGTCCTCCAAACTAAACTGTGCGCTGTCCGCCTTATCGACTGCGATCATCATCTCGTCGCTGATCGCTAGAAACCGCTCCTTGCCGCCGTAGTAGTCATACACCACCCGCGCCGCGCTTGGAGCGTTTGGATCGATGATGTGATTTTTGGCGCGCTCTTTGTTTCGCACCGTTTCGCTCTCGTGGTGATCGAATGCCAAATGCGCCCCCGCAACATATGGCAGATTGGTCGTAATGTCGTTTGGCGTGATCTCAACAAGACCGTCTTGCATATCCTTTGGATGCACAAACTTGATCTCACCAATCAGCCCTAGTTCGCGTAGCAGCACGGCACAGACTAGCCCGTCGAAATCGCTTCTGGTAATGAGACGATATGTTTGATCCACAATTCACTCCTTCAAAATTTGTGAGATTTTACCTTGCCCTGCTTTTGCTAGGATTACGAACTGACATTTGGAGACTCATATGAAGCTGTGCGTTTTTGATTTTGACTCAACTTTGATAGACGGCGAAACGATCGACTTTCTGGCTTCGGCATACGGTGCGGGCAGAGAGGTTGCTGCGATCACGCAGGAGGCGATGGAGGGCGGGTTGGATTTTTTCGAAGCGCTGAACAGGCGAGTTGCGATGCTAAAAGGTATGGAAGTAAGCCGCGTCAAAGAGATATGCGAGTGCCTGCCGATGATGAACGGCGCAGTAGAGTGTGTGGCAACGCTGAAACGAAAAGGGCTGATCGTGGTGATCTTGTCGGGCGGTTTTCACGATGCAACCGATTATGTGGGAAAAACGCTGGGCGTTGATGCCACATTTGCCAATATCCTGCACCAAAAAAACGGCGTTCTTACGGGGCTTGTCGGCGGCGAAATGCTCTTTGGCAACAGCAAAGGCGCTATGTTGCGGCGCATTCAGGGGCTGCTCAAGATCACGCCTGAGGAGACGATCGCCATTGGCGATGGCGCAAACGATCGCGCTATGTTTGCCCATTCTGGAGTTTCGATCGCCTTTTGCGCAAAAGAGATCCTCAAACGAGAGGCGAGTGCGATCGTCGATACGCCCGATCTGCGGGCAGTTCTGCCGTATATAGGTTAGTCGCGCAAACTCGGAATCTTTATTGCTTATAATACGGTTATGAAAAAGGCGCTTCTCGTACTGCTCTTGACCGTTCCGCTCTTTGCACTTGAGATCACGCAGACAACCGGCATTGGCATTGATGGCAGCTATCAAGTACTTAGCCTTGATGAGATTGAGCCGTTTGCCTGCCGCGTTGAAGCCGATGGCATTACCACGCAAAGGCTCATCTGCGAGTTTGGTCGCATTCCCGCCATCAAGCCGATCGCGCAGAAAAACGAGTTTTTCAACATCACGCCGATTATGGGTCCAAACCACTTTACGCTTAGAATCGACTTTTTGCACAAAGCCGCCGTCTATCCGATCACCGCCGCAACGCTCACCGAAAAAGCGATGATCCCCAGCAACAAAACAACCGTTGCCCGCCGCTACACCGTGCTTGGCTACAGACAGACAATGCCGCTTTTGCAGCAGCACGATCGCGACTCGCTTGATTTCCCCGTTGAGTTTCCCGCGATCACACCGCCGCAGATTGGAACGCTCGATCATCTCGGTCGCCCGATCACGCAAAATAACGGCAACGACGAAGGCGCGGATTATGCAAGGATTCTGACGATCAACGAGACGCTTGGCGCGGTTGATGCGTTGCGAGAAATCAATATGCGAATCGACGAAACAAGTGGGCGACATCTGTTTATGCCCGAACTGCTGGCGCTCAAAATCAAGATACTTGACAAGCTGGGCGGACACGAGGAAGAGCTGATTTCAATCGCTGCTCCTTGGGTCAATAGCTACACGGCGAACGCGCAGTTACCGCTGATGTTGCTGCTGCTTGGCAAAGCCGAAATGCGCGTTGGTTTAACGGCGGACGCGCTCTACCACTACGATACGCTCGTGCGCGAGTATCCCGAAAGCAGCTACGCTGATTTTGCAAAGGTCTATATCGCAGACCGTGCGCTGGCGCGTGGGCGGGCGGAGGAGGCGCAGCTTGGTTATCAAGATGTCTATTTCAACTCGCCCGATATTCCTGCCGCTTCGCTCGCCGCTTCTCGTTTGGCGGAGATCGCGATCTTGCAAGATGATGTTGCCGCTGCCGCCGACTACTATGTGAAGATTTTGCAAAGCAATCCCGACTTCTTTCTGGATAACATCGCTGGATCAAGACAGTTGATGATGCTAATGGCAGAACACAAACTCTATCTGCCCGCTTCAATGCTTCTGGAGTTTTTGTTGCCGCGTTACGACTCCACCTCCGTTGAGTACGAAAAACGGGTGCTCGATCTGGCGCGTTGGCAACGACTGGGCGGGCTGGATACCAAGTCGTTTGAAACCTACAAACGCTATCTAAACGAGTTTCCATACGCAGCTTCCCGCACCGTCGCCAAAAAAGAGTACGACCTGTTGGAGTTCGCGCTGGGGCGGGATAGCGATGAAGCAAACTTGGAGCTTTACGACTACATCTACAAAACCTACAAGGGCGATGAGGTTGCCGATCGCGCTCTGTTTGAAAAGGCGAAGTTGCTGCTGCGATTTGAGCGCTACAAGGAGGTACACGGACTACTCAGTACGCTTGACAGGCTCGATCACAAGCTCTTTTACGACTTCGATCAGCAGATGAGCCAGACAGAGCGCATTTTGCTTGATTCGTTTTTGCGTGAAAGCGCGTGCGAAAATGCGGTCAAACTGACGCTTGAGAGATCGCTAAATATCGCCTTTTACGACAACGAAAAGCTCTATGAGTGCGCCTACGGTGAGCGCAGTTTCGATCTCGCGCAGGCGATCATCACCAACAATCTCAACAAAACCTCGCCCGCAAAAGGTGAAAAATGGCTCTCAAGACGCATTGACATCTACTACGAAACGGGCAATCTGCCGCAGTTTATTACAGACGCGGAGCGGTATATGCGTATGAACCGTGCGCTTCGTACGCCGTTAGATGAGAACCGCTACTTTCAGTTGTTTAACGCCTATCAGCGGCTTGGGCACGATCCGCAAAAGATGTACGAGCTTGGCGCGATCATCGAGACGCGATTTCCCAAAGATCCGCGCCTGATGGATGTCTATGCGGCATTGGTGAGTACGGCGCGGGGGCTGGGCGAAACGACAAAGCAGTACGAGTATGCGAAGAAGCTCATCAACCGCCACCGAATCACCCATGTCGGCGCTTTCACCCCTGAGAGTGAGCTTGCGTTTGCCGACGCCGCCGTCAAGCAGGGCAAAAGCGACGAGGCGATCGTGGTTTTGCAGAGCGCTTTGGACGAGCAGGTTGCGCCGAACTACCAAGCGCGGCTTCTCTTCACGCTAGGCGAGCTGCTGGAGGATAACGATCGCAAAGAGCAGGCGGTTGCGATCTACGAACAGTGCTCCAAACTTGATACGCAGGATCAATGGGCAAAACTCTGTCAAGAGAAACAGGCGATGTAGTTTGATCGCCTTGTGCGTTGCCGCCCTACTCGCAACCTTCAAAGCGAATTAAAAAACCTTTCTTATCTTCAAGCGTGGCGATTGTGCCGTGATGTGCTTCGACAATCTGCCGCGTTAAAATTAACCCCAGCCCATGCCCTTTGGTTTTGCTTGTATAAAACGCCTCAAAGAGCCGATCGGGATTTTCAAATGGTTTGCCGCTGTCCTCTACTTCGATCGTGTGCGTACCGTTTTCGCGTTTGTAACTTATGCGTACAAATCCCTCGTCATCGTCAATCTCTTCGATCGCGTCGATCGCGTTAAATAGTAGATTTTGCAGCACCAAAAGAAAGAGTTCAAAATCGATGCTCACGCTCACGCTTGGCAGATTAAACTCGAAGCTAATCGACTTGCTATACGAGTAATTTTCCGTACTCGCATTGAGTTCATCGATAAGTTCAGAGAGCAGAAACTCTCGCGTATTTAGCGTAAAACCTTTGGAAAAAAGCAGCGTAGCTTTCACGATCCGTTCAACGCGCCAGATACTTTTTTTGATCTCCAAAACCAGCGGTTTATCGCCAATTTTCACGCGATCGTAGAGCATAGAGGAGAGGATCGCAACCGATCCGACGGGATTGCGGATCTCGTGCGCAAGATGTGCCGCCATCTGACCCATTGCGATCAACCGTTCGTTGCGGCGGTTTTTTGTGTTGTCGATTGCCACGATAATCGTACGGTTTTGCTGTTTGGAGACTTGCAGCAAATAATAACGATCGCCGATCTCAATTTCTGTATCGTTTTGTTCGGGTTTGATCGTAAATGGATCGATCGCCGTCTGCCGCGCTTTTTCGTTATTGATATAGATCGTTGCGTCGCTATTTAAGACCCAAAGCGCTGCGGGCTGTACCTCGATCACGCCTTGAAAGAGCGATCGCTGCTCCTCAAATAGCTCCACACCCTCATCAACCTGTTTAATCAGCGACTCAAGATTTTGAAGCAGATCGGCAGTTTCAGGGCTAAAACTCTGTTGCATTGTGTATCCTTGCAATTTTCTACGGCAGTGTATAGTTTTGTCTCTAAACCGCCTCGATTTTTCAGCCAAATGGCAGCTCTTGCCCGTCTGTTTTATGCCAGTAGAGGTAGTATTTCGCCATCTTAAAACCAAGGAGTTTCCGATGTTTCACGGTTCATTGATCGCCAATGCGGCACCGCACCGAGAGAGAGAGAGAGAGTAACGCACTCTCTGGTTTTGCCAAGAGGTCAGCTTGGACGGCGCTAATCGCCACGGGGCTTATGCTAACCGCTTGCGGCGGAGGTGGAGGCGGTGATTCGGGAGGCGGCTCTGGCGGAGGCGGAAGCAAAATCTCACTGGCTTCGATCGACGCCTATTTTCCCTCGTTTGATGAAACGAATTTAACGGTTGGTGAAATCAGGAGCAACAAAGAATACGAACCTGTTTCTGCTACCAAAATTAGTAGCTTCATAACCTATTTGACCACAAACTCATTTGTGATGAGCGGCGGCGGTATTTACACAAAGTCTAATGTGGCTACTGGCGTAAATGCCCGTGTTGAAATTGACACTGACGACATCGAACTATACCTAATCAGCACTAGCACAACGCATGATGAGCATAATGACGCGCTGTTTGCCACCGTATATGGCACTATCGAAGCCGATGTGGTTAATGTTCATAGGCGTAAAAATTACACCAGCGACGCTACATCAAATTTCAACAACTATGCCGCCCTTTTACAGAGCAAAGGAATGAACTGCCACAAAAGCATTGGGTGGGATTGCGAAAAATGGGTTAACGGATTGGAGTATTCTTGGGAAACATATGGCAACAGCGCAGAATGGAGTGTTGACAAATAGCCCCTTGCTATTAACGGGCGATCGCTCAATCGCTCGCCCGTTTTTGCAGCGTTTTACATTGTTGTATTGAACAATCCCCCCCCTGTCATGTTGAGTGAAGGCGAAACATCTGTATTTTCGGTCTACCACCACCAAAAAAAACACAACGCTCAATCCCCAACAAAGCCAGTCTATGACAAGCTTTGTTGGGTGTATTTTGAAATGAATGTCAAGAAAAGTGTGCTATTTGCGGATCGCCATCGGTGCAAAAATATGGCAAAGTCAGAGGCAAACAGCGATATAAACGCTTCTCTTGCGATCATCAGTTTGTGGACACCATAATATTGTCCCAGACACTCCTATTGTTCTTCTCATAGACACCACATACTTTGGTAGAAAATTCGGATTGATGTTGTTTCGTGATGCACTCACCAAAGTCAATCTGCTCAGGTTGTATGTCCAACGCGAGACAAATGCGCTGTATATGCAGGGTATTGATGAATTAGAGCTATGGGCTATGTGGTCAAGGCAGTCGTTGCGGATGGTGTGGGAGTGGGCGTAGCAGTACGGAGCAGCATATCCAAAGGAGCGCTGCTGCGAAGAGATGGACGCCCCGCGTCCGCACTGCGAAGGAAGTGGCAGCTTTCTACGCAGTTACGGGCGTGTGGAGACCCCCGCGATTAACGGGAGCCAAGATGCTCCATATCGCTCCGTGCCATACTGCTGTGCTAGCACGAGCAATAGCACAATGCAAAGCCGCATTGATACGGCGTTTATCAGCTAAATACCCTGTGCAGATGTGCCAGTATCATCAGGTTGTGATTATCAGACGATACCTAATGTTTGGGGATTAGACTAGAATCTCTAAAGGCAAATACAGATTCTTCGTCACTCCACTCCTCAGAATGATAAGAGCTGTCATTACGAAGCGTCTTATACGGAGGGTTTGTCGTTAAATTTAGCAAAAGCATTCATTAAATAGCATATAAAAAACGACAAAAAATGTTCGGGCGGTGTTTATACAAAAGCGAGCTTTTATGGCTTTACAGGCATTGTAATATAGCGCTAAAAGTGTCTTAAATGCGCTTATTGATTATATGCACATAGTATTTGCCAATAAGGACACCAAAGGGACAACGGGGCTTATGTATAGAGCGTTACGGCATACATCATCATCTTATAGTCAATAGAAACAACACCATAAAAACAATATAATTAAATCATTTTTTCGTTGTCCTAAAAGATATTGCATTCCGTATAATAACTCACTATGAAGCATAAAATTAAGCGGCTTGAATGACGGTTTTGGATTAAGACCAGCGCCACAAAATGACCATTAGCACCAGAATTGTCCCTGCCAATCATTTCGATGACACTTTTCGCTAGAAAAGGGTCATCGAAAGGAAACCACAATGTTCAGTGCAAAAGAGGACAACACCGTATCAAGAGAACAGGTAAAGAGGCTTCGTGCTT
>BNUO01000017.1 GCA_025997415.1 Campylobacterota bacterium | reverse complement strand
AGAAGGTAATCCAACAGTCCAAATAGAGTATTGCCAAGAAAGACATTAAAAGGACAATGACGCTGATAGACAATGAGCTCAAGGATATGTTTCATCATATTGAAACAGACAGCAATATACACTCAACAACTTGAAACAGACGGAGACATACACTATACAACAAATACTGTTATAGACTAGCTTTGTTGGGGATTTGAGCGTTGCGTTTGGGCGTTAGACCACAAATATGGTTGAGTCATTTTTCGGTCATTGGCTCGTCTGAAAGGATATTACAGACGCATTAGAATCAACGTGTGCTCTTCGAACGAATGTTCTTTCGTCATTTCAAAGAACTGTGCGCTCTGTATGTTCTTTGAGGCGACTAAATTACAGAACGCACAAAGGGTTTACAGCGGAGCATAGAATTCAATGGCTAAAATGGTGGTGCTGGTTTTAGAGCTTCACCATGAACACCATGAAATGAGGATTATGGACAGAATGAGGCGAAGCCGAAGAATCTATGCAACAGCCTAGATATTTTGTCGTTTCCGCCGCTTATATTTAGCCGCGATGGATAGAATGGGCGGCAGATTTTGCAAAGGTCTCTTATGCTCAAAACGCTCAAGCGAATTTTGACCAACAAGTTTGTGGTTATTTTGGTATATGTACCGCTGATCGCACAGGCGGCATTTGTAGGTTTTTGAATCGCTATTAACGAGCTAATTTATCTTCCGAAACCAAATCAATTTATGGCTGTAGCGTTTGCGTCTCTAGCGCTGTTTGTATTCGGCTATTTTTGGGCAAAAAGAGTAGAAAAAACCGTTAGTTTTGCGACCAATTTTCTGCTATTTGCCTTGCCGATATATACGCTTATTTGCGCAAATTTTGCATTTTTGATTTCAGACGGTTATATTTTTTACAGCTCGTTTAACTATATCGCACTCTATTTCAATCCGCTTATGTTTGTTATTAACTTTTTTTATCTATTTATAGGTGTGCCGCAATATCTATTTTTTGTGCACTTGTGTTTATATGCGGTGTTTAGCGCGGGATTTTGGATTGGACTATATAGAAATGGCTTAAAACTTGAGCTAAAATATCCTAAAATCTTGGCGCTTTCGGCAGTTGTATTACTGATCGGTATTAGTGCGCAAATGATCGATAGAAATTCGCGTTTTCTGCCCGCGTCTATTGAGCGGCTTGAAAGCGTTGCTGAATCACTAAACGATATTTATGCGAGCAATGACGACGATATTACACCGCCGCGAGGGAAACCTACGCTATCGTTTGGCAATGATCTGCCCAAACTTGACGGCGCGACTGCATTTTGTTATATGTTTAAGTCCGTTTACTACGCGATCTATCCCGCACACGAGTGGTATCCCTATCTGCAATGTTCCACAACAGAGTATGCGTATCGCTCCCTGATCGACAACGAAACTGATCTGGTTTTTGCGTTTGAACCGTCGAATGAACTGCGAGAACTTGCGCGAGAAAAAGGGGTAGAACTACTATTAACTCCGATCGGAAAAGAGGCGTTTGTATTTATTGTCAATGCCGAAAATCCAATTAAATCTTTAAGCGCAGAGCAGATCAGAAAAATCTATTCTGGCGCGATCACAAACTGGCGCGAAGTTGGCGGAGCAGACGAAAAGATTTTGGCGTTTCAGCGCAATGCAAATTCTGGCAGTCAAACAGCGATGGAAAATATGGTGATGAAAGAGGCAAAGCTAATGCCTGCGCACAGGGAGGTGTTTACCTTGAGTATGGGCGGTATGATCGAGGTGGTAGCGGACTACCGAAATGCCGCAAATGCGCTTTGCTACTCGTTTCGCTACTACGCAACCTATATGCATAAAAGCGAAAATATCAGACTGCTGGAGATTGACTCTATTGCGCCGAATATGGAAAATATCAGCAATGGATCGTATCCATTTACGCAGGAGTTTTATCTGGTTAGCCGAAAAGATATAGCGCCAAATGCGCGGAAATTGATCGACTAGTTTTTGAGCGATCAGGGGTAAAATCTAGTTCTTGATTCGGGCTATACGTCGATTAAATAATAATGGAGAACGCGATGTCAGAGCTGCTGAAAATACGAGGGTTTTTGCCCTTTATCATTGTGATGTTTATCAACGCCTCTGTCGATCTTGCACACAAGATCACCATTCAAAATGTGCTGATCAAGAGTTTCGATGGCGACGCGCTGCTGATTTTAAGCGCATTGATTAACGCAATGATCCTGCTGCCATTTATCTTTTTGTTCTCGGCTTCGGGCTTTTTGAACGATAAGTTTCCCAAAACAACCGTGATCGGATACTCTACGATCATTGCGATCGGTTTAAGCGCGTTGGTGTTGATCAGCTATATGCAGGGCTGGTTTATTTTTGCGTTTATAATGACCTTTATGCTTGCCGTTCAAAGTGCATTTTATTCGCCTGCAAAATATGGTCTGATCAAACGATTAGTCGGCGTAGAAAGCCTAAGTATGGCAAACGGCGCAATTCAGGCGCTCACGATTGTAGCAATTCTGCTTAGCTCGCTTGTCTTTTCATTTATTTTTGAGCTTTTTTACATTGCGGGGATAAGCGATCCAAGCCTAATTTTAACCTCAATGATACCGATCGGCATACTGCTTGTACTCTTCAGCGTTTTAGAGGCATTTTTTGCCTTCAAAATACCGTTTTTTGCCGCTGAACCCACAGAGGAAAAGTTCAATATCAGTGAATACTTGCAACTAAAATATCTGCGTCAAAATCTCAAAATCGTGCGCCAAAATAACGATATTTGGTTAAGTATAATCGGTCTTAGCGTATTTTGGGGCGTATCGCAAATGGTATTAGCAGCATTTCCTGCTCACTATAAAGCGATCACAGGCGATAACAACGCAATTATTATTCAAGGTATTTTGGCTGTCAGCGCGGTAGGGCTGATCATCGGTTCTATGCTCGCAGGCAACCTCTCAAAACGGCATATTGAACTTGGAATTATCCCGATCGGTGCGCTTGGTATGTTTGCCTCGCTCTTTTCGATCACGGTTTCAACCAACGCGCCGAGTATGATGCTCTGCTCGCTTTCGTTTGGATTTTTCGGCGGTATGGCGATCGTGCCGCTTAACTCGGTTATTCAGTACTTTTCGAGCGATGGACAGATGGGCAAGATTTTGGCGGGCAATAACTTTGTCCAAAACTGTGTTATGGTGATTTTTCTGGCATTGACTGTCGTTTTTGTATCGCTTGATTTTTCTACAACACAACTGTTTCTTATCACTGCTATCATCGCCTTTTTGGGCGGATTGTACGCGGTCAAGCAAGTGCCGCATATGTTTACACGACTAATGCTATTTCTATCCTCAAACTTGGCTATAAAATTAACATTCAAGGAATAGAAAATATCCCTCCAGTCGGCGGTGCGCTTCTGCTAGGAAATCATATCAGTTGGATCGATTGGCTTTTGTTGCAAGTGGCAAGTCCTAGAGCATTAAAGTTTGTGATGTACAAAGGCATTTATGATAAATGGTATCTCACTTGGATTTTGAAATTTTTTGATGTAATTCCGATCGCGGGCGGCGCAAGCAGATCGGCAATAGAAAATATCAGAGCGTGGCTATTAAATGGTGAAGTTCTGGCGTTATTTCCCGAAGATATCATCAGCTACAACGGACAGATCGGTAAATTTGAACGCAGCTACGAGATGGCGATCGAGGGTATTGATGTACCAATTATTCCATTTTATCTGCGTGGATTATGGGGTTATAGCTTTTCACGCGCTGATGATTATTATAAAGAGCTTCAACACAGAAATGGTAAAACAGAGATCGTCATCGCATTTGGCGAAGCGCTACTGTCGCTGCAAAAACCAATGAAGTTAAACAGGCGATGATCAAGCTCTCATTTTTGGAGTGCGATTTCCATATTTCTTCCAAAGAGCCGTTTCATTTTCATTGGCTAAAACATGCGCATTCATCGCTCCTTAAGCTAGCAATTATCGATCAGGCATCGGGCGCAAAACTCAACAATATTAAACTCCTCACTTCCGTAATTATATTTATCAAAAGGCTCAAAGCTATTCTTGTTCATCAAGAAAATATCGGCGTGCTTTTACCATCATCTGCTGTGGGTGCGATCGTCAATCTCGCGCTATTTGCACTTGGCAAAAAAACCGATCAATCTTAACTACACAGTCAGTCAAGAAAATATGCGGAGAGCGGTCGATCAGGCTGAACTCAAAGCAGTGATCACTTCTACAGCATTTAAGAGCAAACTTCAAACGCGTGGCTTTAACTTTGAAGCGGCATTAGACGATAAAGCTCTATATGCAGAGGAGCTAAAAAATAGCATTAGTAAATCAGCTATGATCACGACCGTTTTGCAGATACTGTTTTCACCAACTTGGCTGCTCAAATGGCTCTATTTTGCACCTGCGCAACTTGACGATACCGCGACAATTTTATTTAGCAGCGGTAGCGAAAGTGTGCCAAAAGGCATTGAGCTTTCACACAAAAATCTGCTTGCAAATATAAAACAAGTTTCCGATCCGATCAACTTCCGCAAGGGCGATGTGGTGCTCAATTCTCTGCCGATTTTTCACTCGTTTGGGCTGACAATCACTACGCTTATGCCGCTTAGCGAGGGGATTTTGATGATCGCTATTCCCGATCTGGCTGACGCTCTCGCTGTGGGCAAAATGTGCGCACAATATAACGCTAGTATATTGCTCGTCACCTCGACATTCTTTTGTTTATGTATTAAATATAAAAAGCTCCATCCGCTAATGCTCCAGAGTGTTCGGCTCGCCGTTGCGGGCGCTGAAAAGCTGAAAGATGATGTGAAAAACGGCTTTAGAATTAAGTTTGGAATCGAAATCTACGAGGGCTACGGCACGACCGAAACCGCGCCCGTCGTCTGCGTCAATATGCCAAATTCGCTGGAGTTTGGCACATTCAAACCGCTCGTTTTTCACAAAGATGGCACGCTCGTCAAGATTGTCGACCCCGCCACACTCGCCGAACTGCCTGTTGGCGAGGACGGATTGATACTGATCGACGGCTCGCAAGTGATGAAGGGCTACTACAAAAACGAGGGCAAAACGCGTGAAGCCATCGCGCAAATCGGCGAATGGCGATACTACAAAAGCGGCGACAAAGGGCATTTGGACGAGGACGGATTTATCACGATCGTCGATCGCTACTCGCGCTTTGCAAAGATTGGCGGCGAGATGATCAGCCTGAGCACAGTAGAATCGCTGATCGCCGCGCTGTTTGCGGAAATTGACCCGATCGCCGTCGCTTTGAGCGATGAGAAAAAGGGCGAAAAAGTGGTCGTTTTGTTTGTGGGCGAAACGAGCGCGGAGGAGTTTGCATGAGTGGTTAAGGGTGGGGGGATCGCGCCGTTACTTGTGCCAAGCGAAATGTATAAAGTTGAAGTTCTGCCCAAACTTGCAAGCGCGAAAGCGCACTTTAAAGCGTCAAAAGATCTTGCACAAAAACTTTTAAGCGATCGAGAAGCATAATTTAGATGTTGGTTATATTCCGATTAGGTGTATCGATGAACAGGCGCATTAAAATTATTGGAGCGATCACACTGCTTATGATTTGTCTATCGTTTGCGATCATATTGCTCGTGTCTCAACCGCAGCTGCCCACAAACAATTCATCACAATTTGATCCTTCGCAATATGATTTTGTCGATGGGTTTTCGGAGGATATAGCACTCGTATATGTGAATAAAAAATATGGATTTATCACGCGCACAGGGAAAATCATAGCCAAGCCGCAATTTGATTTTGCATTTGGCTTCAAATACGGCTATGCTGCGGTTAAACTTGATGGTAAATATGGCTCGATCGATCGTGAAGGAAATATCATTCTTGCTGATGATGAGCTTGATGGGATTAACAGCTTTGGCGAGGATCATCTAGCAAGCGTAACCAAACAAGGCAAATTTGGTCTGATCAATACCAGAGGCGAGTATCTGTTAGAGCCGATTTATGATTATATTGATTTTGAACCAAAAAACGGATTTAGAAAATTTGCGATCGGCGCTAAAATAGGTTTTATAGATAAAGACGGAAATATAGCAACCAAATCGGAGTTTTAGCGTGTGTACCGTTTCTTACTTTTCGGCGAATTATGAGGGTAATCAATGAGTGTAAAACAGAGATTTTATAGCTCATTAAAGCGAGGAACGGGCGAGGCATATTTGATATTGCAAGAGTATCCAAAAATCGACTTTTCACGATATATTGCCAAAGCGGTTACGCAAAATTACGCATACAATGGACAAAGCGAGCGCGATCGCGCTAGATATATTTATGACTTAATCGCACTAGCAAATCAGCAAGATAAATACAGAGATATTTTGATTGAATCGCTGCACAAAGAACGAAGATGTACTTGGAACTTGACACACCTATTTGCACTCGCTCTGATCTATGCAAAAAATGGCGATCAAAAAGCAAAAGAGGCGATAAAAAACAATTTTCTTGCCAATCCAATTGAAGATTCGGATTGGGTTGGTTATGCCGAAATTTTGGAGCTTGAGGGCATTGAAGGATTGAAATTGATTGCCGAAAAATTTGGGAAACGGCTGGCGCAAAATAGAGGCGATTGGCAAGACGATACAATCATTGGACATTTCAAGATATGTATCCAGATATTGATGCATTTGGCGAACTCGAAAAATCTGCTCGTGAAAATAGCTATATAAAAATCTATCTTGACGCTGTTAAACAAAATATCAAGTTGTGCGCAGAGCGTAAAATAGAACAGCCAACAATCACTTACAAAAGCATTATTGATGAGATACTTTTTAGCGATCATCCTATCTCGTGGCAGCGAATTAAAATGCTAGATAGCTCTCAGATTGACCAAATTGCACAACGCTTATTGACAGAGAAAAATACAGCAAACAAAGAGAAGCTGCTGCGAGTATTTAGAAAACATAAATTTCCATTCGGCTGCGATCTGATATTAAAGTTTGCAAAACGGCGAAAGTTTGATGATCTTAAAGAGCATGCGCTGCGAGCATTGATCTATTTTAAGGACGATCGAGTAAGAGAGTTTGCGCTAGCAAATCTACCTCGCACGATCACGCCAGATTTTTACACCGATCTATTGATATTAAACTATCACAGAGATGATCATAGACTTTTATCTGATATTGCTAGAAAATTCACAAATGAACATATTATTCATAGCATTACGGGCAGTTATATAAAAATATACGAAAAGAACAGAACAGCAAATTGCAAAGAGCCGCTTGAGATTTTATATTCAAAATTAACTTGCGGAGTTTGCAGATATAAACTTGTCAAAATCCTATACGATAACAACGCGCTATCAGAGGCGATCAACAATGAACTAAAATACGATAGCTATAAAGAAACGCGAAAGTTTGCACAGAGCAAGATCGCACGGTAAAAGCCCCGCGATCCGCAGCGGACAATCAATAAAGTGTTGTCCCTCTCCGCAGTAACGCTCTGGTGCAGAGCTACTGTTCCGCTGCGGGACTTGGGAGGAGAGAGAGGGAGGGGTGGGAGGTGTATTGCCTATCCGTAAGCTAAAGCATACGGTTAATAAAGTATTGTCCCTGCGGGACATAGAATGCAAAAATCCGTATTGATGAGATTCTTCGTCGCTTCGCTCCTCAGAATGACAAGGGTGCGCACACAATGACGAAAAGCCCTGCTCAATCGATCTTCAAAACCGCCAGAAATGCCTCCTGCGGAATGCTCACCCGCCCGATCGCTTTCATCCGCTTTTTGCCCTCTTTTTGCTTTTCGAGCAGCTTGCGTTTGCGCGTGATGTCGCCGCCGTAGCACTTCGCCGTTACATTTTTGCCCACCGATTTGACCGTTTCGCGGGCGATCACCTTGCCGCCGATACTCGCCTGAATCGCCACCTCAAAAAGCTGGCGGTCGATCAGCTCCTTCATCTTGCTCACAAGCTCTCTGCCCTTTGCCTCCGCCTTCTGCCGATCGACGATCAGGCTAAGCGCATCGACAGGATCGCCCGCGACCAAAATATCGAGCTTGACCAAGCTGCCAATGCGATACTCGATCGGCTCGTAGTCAAAGCTCGCGTAACCTTTCGACAGGCTTTTGAGCTTGTCGTAAAAGTCGCTGATCACCTCGTTTAGCGGGATCGCGTAGATGAGCATTACGCGATCTGTTCCTATGTACTCCAGCTTCTCCTGTTGCCCGCGCTTGTTGTTCAGGAGCGTGATCATATTGCCCACAAACTCGTTTGGCACGATCACCGTTCCGCGCACAAACGGCTCGTAAATCTCGGCGATCAGCCCCGCGTCGGGCAGCGCACTCGGATTGGAAACTTGCAGCTTTTCGCCCCGCGTCGTATTGACCTCGTAGGTTACGCCCGGCGCCGTGGCAATCAGCTCCAAGCCAAACTCGCGCTCAAGCCGCTCTTTGATCACCTCCATGTGCAGCAGCCCCAGAAACCCAACGCGGAAGCCGAAGCCCAGCGCCACAGAGCTTTCGGGCGTGTAGGTGATGCTTGAATCGTTCATTTTCAGCTTTTCCAGCGCGTCGCGCAGCGGCTCAAACTGCTCGGTGTCGATCGGGTACATTCCCGCAAACACATACGCCTTCGCCTCGTGGTAACGCGCCACAGGCTCTTTTGCAGGCGCAGCGGCGTCGGTGATCGTATCGCCCACGCGCACATCTTGCACGGTTTTGATCCCCAGCACCACGATGCCGATCTCGCCCGCCTCGATCGCTTCCGTTGCGATATTTTTGATCGGATTTGGGTAGTAAAGCTCCATAATCTCGTGCCGTTTGCCCGCCGCCATTACGAGGATTTTCTGCCCCTTTTTGAGCCTGCCGTCAAAGACGCGCACGAGTGCCAGCGCACCGAGATAGTTGTCAAACCAACTGTCGTAGATCAGGGCGCGGGCGGCGGCGTTCGGCTCACCTGCGGGCGGCGGCACTTTGGCAACGATCGTCTCAAGCAGCTCCTTGATCCCAATGCCGTTTTTTGCCGAGACGAGGTTCGCCCCCGCGCAGTCGATACCCATAATGTTTTCGATCTCGCTCTTGACCCGCGCCACATCGCTGCTGGGCAGATCGATCTTGTTGATCACGGGCAGGATTTCGACGCTGTTGTCGATCGCCATATAGCAGTTTGCGATCGTCTGCGCCTGCACGCCCTGCGTGGCATCGACGACTAGCAGCGCGCCCTCGCTAGAGATCAGCGACTTGCTCACCTCGTGCGAAAAATCGACATGTCCTGGCGTGTCGATCAGGTTGAGTACATAATGGACGCCGTTTGAGGTGTAGCTAAGGCGGACGCTCTGCGCCTTGATCGTAATGCCGCGCTCGCGCTCAATGTCCATTCCGTCGAGAAGCTGGGCGCGCATTTCGCGTGCGCTGACCGCCTGCGTCTCTTGGATAATCCGATCGGCTAAGGTCGATTTACCGTGATCGATATGGGCGATGATGGAAAAATTGCGAATGTTTTTCATAGAACCTGCGTTGTAAAAAGTGCGCGATTATACAAGAGCCGCTCTTGCCGCGTAGTTCAACTCGCGGATTAAGCAGTCATTTAGGAATATGTCCGTTTTTGTCCAACCATTGCGACATCTCGCAATCGCCCAGATCACACGCCTTGCGAGCATCTTGCGTTGCTTTTTGGTAATCGCCAAGTGCAGCATACGAATTGCTGCGACGGGCATAAGCCTCTACATTGTTTGGCGCAACCTTGATCGCCTGCGTAAAATCCTCGATCGCTTGGAGATTACCGAGTTTGACATACGATAAGCCGCGATTGAGATAAGCGCTTGCATTGTTTGGCTCTATCTTGATCACATGCATTAAATCCTCGATCGCCTTTGAGTGAAAGTCAAGTGCAACATGCGAAATGCCGCGACTGTAATAAGCGCTTGCATTGTTTGGCTCTATTTTGATCGCCCGCGTTAAATCTGCGATCGCCTTTGAATGATCGCCAAGCTTTTGATACGAATTGCCGCGATTGTAATAAGCATCTGCATTGTTAGGCTCTATCTTGATCGACTGCGTTAAATCCTCGATCGCCTTTGCGTGATCGCCAAGATTGTAATACGAATTGCCGCGATTGCAATAAGCATCTGCATTGTTAGGCTCGAACTCAATCGACCGCGTAAAATCCTCGATCGCTTTTGGGTGATTACCGATTTTGACATACAATAAGCCGCGATTGAGATAAGCCGCTGCATTGCTAGGCTCAATCTCCCGCGTATAATCATCGATCGTTTGTGTCTGATAGCCGATTCTGTCACGCGCAATGCGGCGATTGAAATTAGCCAACGCATCGTTCAGAGCGATCTCCTCCGCTTGCGTAGCCTGTCTGGGGTTTGATTCGTTTTTGATTGTTTGATTATTTGCCGCAAGCCGCGCGTCCTGTCTAAGTTTTAATGCGCTCTTGCCTGCTTGATCCCAGTCCGCGATCGCCTTTGAGCGATCGCCTAGTCTGAGATACGCTTTGCCGCGAATGTGATAAGCCAATTCGTGGTGTGGGTCGCTCTCTATCGCTCGCGTAAACTCATCGATCGCCTTTTGGTATTCGCCAAGAAGGTAATGCATTAAGCCTTGGCTGACATAAGCATTCGCATTATTTGGATTATGCCAGATCACTTGCGAAAAAGACACTCTCGCCGCTTGATAATTCTTCCGATCCACAGCTGCCACAGCAGCATTAAAATCATCAAATGAGTCCGCCCACGCAAAAACTGCGATCGTCAGCAAGACAAGAAATGCTCTCATTTTCGCTCCCTTGCAAAAATTGGCTTAATGCTACTAATTGATCGCTGAAATGTTGGGTGCACTCAACATAACAAACTCTCTGTCATTCTGAAGGAGCGCAGCGACCGAAGAATCTACGCTGTTGTTGAGATTCTTCACCGACCCTCGCTGTTACTCCGCAGTAACGCCCCGAGACGGGGCTACTGCTTCGCGCGAGGGCAGAGGCTGACGAAGTAAATCACACAAAAGCACCAGCGAGCGGCGGCGAAAAGGCGAGATTCTTCGCTTCGCTCAGAATGACAAGAGGGGGCGCTCAGAATGACAATGTGGGCAAAAAGGCTAAAGCCCAAGCGAGCTAAAACCTGCGTAGTATCTTGTAGCGCGTGTTGCGTTGTGCTGGGATTTCGCCTGCGCCGCGAATCAGAGCGACCATCTCATCGGTTACCATACTGTGCGAGCAGCCTGTGGCGGCAACGACATTCTCCTCCATCATCGTGCTACCCAGATCGTTTGCGCCGAATTTGAGCGCAAGCTGCCCAATGTAACTGCCCTGCGTAACCCAGCTTGACTGGACATTTTGGAAGTTGTCCAGATAGAGGCGGCTTAGCGCAAGTAGGCGCAGATAGCAGTTGCTGCTCTGTCGCGTCAGATCGGGGCGCAGCCGTTGCAACTCTGTGCGATCGGGCTGGTAGCTCCACAAAATAAACGCCGTAAATCC
This sequence comes from Campylobacterota bacterium, assembly GCA_025997415.1. Lineage (GTDB taxonomy): Bacteria > Campylobacterota > Campylobacteria > Campylobacterales > SZUA-545 > JAIRKM01. The sequence continues at coordinate 18,371 of BNUO01000017.1, read as the reverse complement.
GCCCGTTTCGTCCTGCAACTGCCGCAACTGCTCAAAGTGCTCCACGATCTCCTCGTCGGTTTCGCCAAAGCCAAAAACCATCGTCGCACTTGTCGTCATTCCCAGTTTGTGCGCCTCGCCGTGAATGCGCAGCCACTCTGCCGCGCTCACCTTGTTTGGGCTGGTGTAGGCGCGAACGCGATCGCTCAAAATCTCCGCTCCCGCACCCGGCATCGACGCCATTCCGCGCTCCTGAAGCCTTGCGAGCACTGCGCTTGTCGTTATGTGGCTGATCTTTGCGATATATGCGATCTCAACCGCCGAAAAGCCGTGAATGTCGATCGTGGGAAATTTGACATGGATATGATCGACTAGATTTTCGTAGTAGTCGATCGCCAGTTTGGGGTGTACGCCGCCTTGAAAAAGTATCTGCGTTCCGCCGATCGCAAGTAGCTCCTCGATCTTTTTGTCGATCGTCTCATAGGGCAAAATATAGCCGTCCGCCTGCCCCAAGTTCGTATGAAAGGCGCAAAACTTGCACCCGATATGGCAGATGTTGGTGTAGTTGATGTTGCGATCGATGACAAAAGTCGTTACGCGATCGCTGTGCAGCGTGCGCTTTGCCTCCAACGCGGCAATGCCAACATCTTTGAGATTGGCGGAGACTAGGAGTTTGAGTGCTTCATTTTTGCTTAAACGGTTGATCATAATTTGGATTATACCGCAAGGACATAAGTGAGTATAATTGCGCACAATTTTGTCAATAGGGCTCGCGTTATGCCTACATCTAACATTGAAACTCTAGTCAAAGAGATCGCCGCCGAGTCAATGAGAGTACTTGACAAGACGGGCACGCCTCCGCTTCCGTGCTACTATGTCCAAGCATTTACCGATGTGGTAATGCGTTACAGCCCCGACGAACAAAGGGCGATCGACAAGCTGATCAAAGAAAACGAAACGATGCCAACCAACAATGTCGCTGAGTCGCTTGACTTCGCCCGCGAAACGCTGCAAGAGTACAGCGAAACCGCCACAAAAATCAAAGAGATGGTACTAAGCGACACGGTTTTGGATCTGACCAAGCTTAATCAAGAAACCTATGTTTCCGCCACGATTTTGGAGGAGCTGCGGGCGCATTACAGCAGTCTGTCGGTGGAGATCAAAAAGGCGGAGATGACGATCGTCAAGCTCGAAAGCGACCTCGAAAAGATCGAAATGGACAGCTTTGTCGATCCGCTTACGCGCCTTCGCTCGCCCATGCTGCTCAAACGCCAGCTTGCGCAGATATTGGAGTTTGGTCAAAACCGCAACCTCGATCTCTGGGTTACGCTCATTACGATCGACGACTACGAAAAGCTCAAAGAGACCTACGGTTATGTGGTGATGGAGAAGGTGATTTTGTTTATCGCCAAGAGCCTTCAGGGGACGATCCGCAGCGACAACAAAGTCTATCGCTACAACGACAGACCGGCTTGGGAAGGGGTTTTCTGCGTCGTCTTTAACCGTATGGACAAGCAGGGCGCGTATATGGCGGCAGGGCGGGCGCGAAGCCGCGTAGAGGCAAGCAAACTCGTCTATGCAGGCAAGCTAATCAATGTAACTCTGAGCGCGGCGGTTGTGCCGCACTTGGCGGCTGACACGGTTGAAACAATTATGAACCGCGCAGAATCGGCGCTAGAGCGGATCGCAGAGCGCGAAGCAAACAGCGTTTATGTCATAGAGGACTAAAAATGACCACCATTCACTATCTGGACATTGTTGTTTTGGCGTTGGTTGCGATCCTTGGCGTTCGCGGCTTTTTTACCGGTTTTATCCGCGAAGTCTTTAGCTTGATCGGCTTTTTGATGGGCTTTGTCATCGCCTCGCGCCTCGCGCTTTTTGTCGGGCAGTGGGCGGGTACATACCTGCACTTTGCCAGCCAAGGAGCGATGAAACTCGCAGGATTTGCCGCGCTGTTTGTGCTGATCTGGCTCTTTTTCTTCCTTATCGGAATGCTGCTGGCGCGGATCATTCGCAGGAAAAACGGCGGCATTGTGCGAAAAACCGCGCTCTTTTTCGATCGGCTCGGCGGTTTCGTCATCTGCGCGCTCAAAGTTTTTGTCATTTTCGCGGTGATCATCGCCGCGCTTAGTCAGACTGCCGTTGTCGCAAACTGGGCGGAAAACAAGCTGCAAGATAGCTTTATGTATCCAACTCTCAAGATTTTTGGCGGCGCGTTGATGTCGCTTGAAGAGAGCCAAATCGGTGAAAAAGTATCGAGCGGAGTGCGCGAAGGCGCGGAGCAGATCACAAACGCGATCGCAGACGAAGCCGCTGCGGTTAAGGATTCGATAGACACCGAGATCGACAAAGCGATCAACGAGTAGAACTGTGAGCGAGGATTTTGAAGAGCTGCTCGTTCGCCTAAGCGCAAAGTTGCGCAATCGCGGGCACAAGATGACGGCGCAGCGCGAGGCGATTTTGCGCGAGATCTTCAACGCGGGGCACTTTACGCCCGAAGCTCTGCGCGATCTCGTTGCCAAACGATACCCAAAGCGAAAGATCGGACTTGCCACGATCTACCGTACGCTAAACATTTTGGAAGACGAAAAGATCGTTACAAGCGTGAGTTTTGGCGTTAGCGGCAAGCGGTATGAGTTTGGTATCAAAGACCACCACGATCATATGATCTGCGATATATGCGGCGAAATGATCGAGTTTGTCGACGAGCAGATCGAAAAGCGCCAGAAGCTAATCGCAAAACAGCACAACTTTCGGATCGTTTCACACACAATGCAGATTCGCGGTGTCTGCGCAAAATGTCAAGAATTATAAGGGTTTGTAATGATTCCAGATTGTAATAGTTATGTTGAAACGAGACTAGCCAAAGTACAGCGGTTGCGAGAGCTAGGGCTAAATCCATACGACAATCTCGTCTCTCGCTCGTGTTCGATCGCCACTCTGCGCAGTGCGCTTGCGCCCGTTGCCGACGGCGGCGAACCAGACACAGAGCAGCTTTTGACGATCGCGGGGCGCGTAAAACTCCTGCGCGTTATGGGCAAAGCGGCGTTTGCCACGATCGAGGATCAGAGCGGATCGATCCAGCTCTACCTCAGCCAAAACGAACCCGATCTACGCTACGAAGATCACAAAAAGATCGTCGAAGTCGGCGATATTATCGAAGCGGGCGGTTTTGGATTTTTGACCAAAACGGGCGAACTAACCCTGCACCTAAAAACGATGAAACTGCTCACCAAGTCGATCCGCCCGCTGCCCGAAAAGTTTCACGGACTTCAAGATGTGGAGCTGCGAAGCCGTCAGCGCTATCTTGATCTCATTATGAATCCAGCGGTGCGCGAAAACTTTATCTTTAGAAGCCGCCTACTGAGCGCAATTCGCGCGTTTTTTGAGGATCGCGGATTTTTGGAAGTTGAAACGCCAATGCTTCACCCGATTCCGGGCGGCGCGAACGCCAAACCGTTTATCACAAAACACAACGCGCTGGGCGTTGATCGTTATCTGCGGATCGCGCCCGAACTGTACTTAAAACGGCTGATCGTGGGCGGATTTGAAGCGGTTTTTGAACTCAACCGCTGTTTTCGCAACGAGGGAATGGACGCGACGCACAATCCGGAGTTTACAACGATAGAGTTTTACTGGGCGTATCACCGCTCGGAGGATCTGATCAAGCTCACCGAACTGCTCTTTAGTACGCTCACGGCAAAGCTCTCGCTGCCAAGTGCGATCGCCTTTCGCGGCGAAAATATCTCGTTTGCCACACCGTTTCGGCGCTACACCTACGATGAAGCGCTAAGTGCGATCGGCGGCGTTGATCCTGCCTCGCTAACCGATCGTACGGCGCTCGGTGCGCTTGCCGCAAAGCACGGCGCAGATCTTAAAGGCAAGGACACTCTCGGCGCGATCAAGGCGGAACTTTTCGATCTGCTTGTGGAAGCGAAGTTGATCCAACCGACTTTTATCACCGATTTTCCGATCGAAATCTCCCCGCTTTCGCGCCGCAAGGACGAAGATCCGTCGATCGCAGACCGCTTTGAACTCTTTGTCGGCGGCTACGAGATCGCCAACGGATTTAGCGAATTAAACGATCCAATCGATCAGCACGAACGATTTTTGGCACAGGTAAAAGCAAAAGAGGGCGGCGACGACGAGGGAATGTATATGGACGAAGATTTTGTTACCGCGCTAAGTTATGGAATGGCGCCGACGGCGGGCGAAGGTATCGGCATCGATCGGCTGATGATGCTTTTAACCGGCAGCGATACGATCCGCGATGTGTTGCTCTTTCCCGCAATGCGCCCCGAACAACCCGCACAAAAGGAGGAACAATGAGTTTTTTACAAGAGACAGATAACGAAGTTTTTGGCTGGGTTCAAAAAGAGCTGACGCGCCAAAACGATCACCTAGAGATGATCGCCAGCGAAAACTACACCTTTCCGGCAGTGATGGAAGCAATGGGCAGCGTGCTAACCAACAAATACGCGGAGGGCTATCCCGCAAAGCGTTACTACGGCGGCTGCGAGTTTGTCGATCAGGTTGAGCAGATAGCGATCGATCGCGCCAAAAAGCTCTTTGGTTGCAACTACGCAAATGTCCAACCGCACTCTGGCAGCAGCGCAAACGCGGCGGTTTATGCGGCGATCATCAAACCATACGACAAGATTTTGGGCATGGACTTGAGTAACGGCGGACACTTGACGCACGGCGCGAAGGTGAGCTTTACGGGGCAGAACTATCAGAGCTTCGGCTATGGTGTCAATCTTGACGGTCTCATCGACTACGATCGACTCGCCGAAGAAGCAAAGCTCATCAGACCGCAGGTGATTGTTGCGGGATTTAGCGCCTACTCGCGCAACCTCGATTTTGCGCGGTTTCGTGAGATCGCCGACAGCGTTGGCGCGATCTTGTTCGCAGACATCGCTCATGTGGCGGGGCTGGTTGTCGCGGACGAGTATCCAAATCCATTTCCCCACGCGCATATCGTTACAACGACGACGCACAAAACGCTTCGCGGCGCGCGCGGCGGCGTGATTTTGACCAACGATGAAGAGCTTGCCAAAAAGATCGACAAAGCGGTTTTTCCCGGCACGCAAGGCGGTCCGCTAATGCATGTGATCGCGGCAAAAGCGGTCGGTTTTGGCTGCAACCTCAAACCCGAATGGAAGGCGTACGCAAAACAGGTGAAAGCGAATATCAAAGCGCTCTGCGAAGTGGTGCAAAAGCGCGGTTACAATGTCGTTAGCGGCGGCACGGACAACCACCTGATCCTCCTTAGCTTCATCGATCGCAGCTTTTCGGGCAAAGAGGCGGACGCGGCGCTGGGCAAAGCGGGTATCTGTGTCAATAAAAACACCGTTCCCGGCGAGACGCGAAGCCCGTTTGTAACAAGCGGCATTCGGTTAGGATCAGCCGCGCTGACCAGTCGCAAAATGATGGAAGAGGAGTTTAGGCTCATCGGCGATCACATTGCCGCCATTTTGGACGATATAACCAACGATCGACTGATAGCTTCGATCGCGGAGCAGACAAAGGCGCTTGGACGCAAGTTTCCCGCCTATGATCGCGCTACTTTTTGAGCCGTTAAAGGAGTTGTGATGGTTAGCCAACTAGACCTAAAACTAGTGAAAATGCAGACAACGCATTACTATCAAAAGCGCGAGACGAGTGAGAGGATCACACATCGCGGCAAAACATATTTTGACAAGTACAAACGAGTCGATCAGGCGATCACCGCCAATCTGATGAACGAACATTTTGACGGCAAAGTTACGATCGCGCACGATCTGATCTTGCCCGGCGAAAAGGTAGAAAACATCGTCTTTGACTTTAACGGTATCGATCCGCAGAGGTTTTATCACCGCGCCCAGCTTATGCTCCGCGAGGACGGATTTCTCAACTTTACCGCGTACGAAACTGCCACGAGCGGACATTTGCACTTATATATTCACAAAGGACACACAACTTTACTGGAGGGTTACAACATTGCCAAGACGCTATCGGCGAAACTTGCGCAGAAAACGCCGATGCAATGGCGAATGTTTCCGAACCCCGATCTACCACCGGAGTTCAACATACTTGTTTTGCCCTACAATGTCTATGCAAAAGAGCGCGGAACAAGCTGGTCAAAGCATATGTGAGAAAGGCAAAAAATGGAAAACAGGCAGGAACAAAACGAACTCAACGACATTCTGATCAAGCGCGAGGATAGCTCGGCTACGCGGATTAAAAATATCTTTATGGTCAGCGCCGCGCTGCTGCTGATCATTGTGATCGGTGTGCTGACATACCGCATTATCGAAAACAGCGGAGAGCAAGCCGCCGCCGATCCGACCTCTGCAAACGGGGGCGAGGAGACGATGTTTGAAGCCGCCCGACCGCCCGTGCCGACTGTGGGCGAAGAGCCAAAGAGCGCACTTGACGAGATCATTGCGCGCCACCGCGAACAGCGGCAAAACGACCTCAACGCCAGCGCCGCCGCGCCCGTAGCCGCGCCTGTGCAAACGCCTCCGCCGCCAACCGAAACGGTTGTTACGCCTCCCGCAAGAACAACGCCGAGCGCACCAACGACCGGCGCGACTAAACCTGCCACGCCGAGCGCCGCGCAGAGTACGCCCGCAAAGCCTACCAAGCCCGCAGCAACCGCAACTCCAGCCGCCGCGACTGCAAGCGGATTTTACATACAGGTTGAGTCGCTAAGCAAAACGCCCAGCGAGGGGTATCTCAAACTCATTCGCGATCGCGGCTATTCCGTCAGCGTCAAGGATCGCGTTGTCGATGGCAAAGTCGTTCATCGCGTCTATATCGGACCCTACACACACCGTGAAGCCGCCGTAGCCGTGCTTCCAAACATCAAGCGCGACTACAATCCCGATGCGTTTGTAACGCAGGAGTAGAGCGTTGGGTTTTCTTACACACCGCTCGCTAATGCTTGATACCATCACGCCGATCGCGCTGTACCACAAACTGCAAACGCACTTTACAAACAAGCGCGTTTTGCTCTTTGAAAGCGGCGAAAACGGCAGTTTCAGCTATGTTTTCGTCGGCGCAAGAGAGCGGCTTTGGCATGAACAGGGCAAGAGCTTTTACCAAGAGGGCGGCAGCATAAACTATGTCGATGAAAACCCGCTGAACTTTCTCAAACGCCGTTTTGCGCTCCTCGATCAAGGCTCATACCGAGAGCTTGCGGGCGAGATCGGCGTTGGTTTTGTCGATGGTTTTGTGGGCTTTGTAGGTTTTGACGCGGTCAAGCTCTTTGAGCCGACGCTCAAAAAGTCGTTGGACAAGCTCCGCGATGTTACAAAAACGCCCGATTTTGACCTGCTACGACCGCAATATATCTTTGCCTATTCGCACAAAAACCACAAGCTAACCGCACTTAGTACGCTCGAAAACAGCCTCGCAACGCTTGATGAAGCGATCGCCGCAGTCGTCAAACCGCTGGGCGAACTGCCGCTGGTCAAGATCAATCAACTCGGCAGCGGATCGTTTGAACTTAGCCGCGAACTCTTTATCGAAAAGGTTGTCAAGGTCAAAGAGGAGATCAGAAACGGCGAGATATTTCAGATGCTCCTCGCCAACCGCTACATACAAAACGCCGCGATCGACCCGTTTAGTCTATACAGAGTTTTGCGCAGCAAAAACCCGTCGCCCTACCAGTTTTATCTGCCCTACGAACGATTTTGCATTGTCGGCTGCTCGCCCGAACTGATGGTTGGTCTGCACAACGGACAGATTCTTTTAAGCCCGATCGCAGGAACGCGCAAACGGGGGACTGACGCCATAGAGGACATTGCGCTTGAAAAGGAGCTTTTAGCGGACGAAAAGGAGCGCGCCGAACACATTATGCTCGTCGATCTCGGTCGTAACGATGTCGGACGGGCTGCCAAAGCGGGCAGCGTACGGGTTGAAAACCTAATGCACATCGAACGCTTTAGCCATGTTATGCACATCGTCAGCGATGTCTATGGCGAACTTGACGCCAATAAGGATATGTTCGATCTCTTTATGGCAACCTTTAGCGCGGGCACGATGACGGGTGCGCCAAAAATCCGCGCAATGGAGCTGATCGCACAATACGAAGGCTCAAAGCGGGGCTTTTACAGCGGCGCGATCACGCTCTTTGGTTTCACGGGCGATATGGACAGCGCGATTGCGATTCGCAGCGCACAGATCGAGGATAAGCGGGCGATCTTTCACGCGGGCGCGGGGATTGTTGCCGACAGCGTGCCCGAAAACGAATGGCTTGAGGTGCAAAACAAGATGGCGGCGCTAACCAGCAGCCTAAACGATCTGCTTGTCGTATGAAGCTCCTCGCCGTTTTGGGCAACCCGATCGCCCACTCAAAATCGCCGCTAATGCACAACGCGCTCTACGATCGGCTCGGCATTGACGCGATCTACACTCGAAGGCTGATCGCAAACGGCGAACGGCTGCGAGAGGATTTTGACGCGCTTGGAGTTGCCGCCGCAAACATCACCGTTCCGTTCAAAGAGTTTGCATTCGCGCAGGCTGATGAGGTGCGTGGCGATGCCGCCGCGATCGGCGCGGTCAATACTTGGGTGCGCGAAGATGGGCGGCTGATCGGCTACAACACCGATTCGGCGGGATTTTGGCAGGCGATCGCCCATTTTGACACGCCGACAAACGCGCTGATCTTGGGTGCGGGCGGAACGGCGCGGGCTGTGGCGGTTGGTTTTGCCAAAGCGCGTGAAAACGGTCAAGTTCGCGGCGAATGCATCGTCTTAAATCGCAGCGCAGATCGGCTCGCGTTTTTCGCCGATCGCGGTATCAAAACCGCTTCGTGGGATCATCTGATCGATCAACCATTCGATCTCATCATCAACACCACAAGCGCGGGACTCAAAAGCGACGATCTTCCGCTGGAAGTTGCCGCGCTTAGCCGTTACCTCGCAGCCGCTCGTTACGCCGTCGATGTGATCTACGGTCGTGAAACTCCGTTTTTGCGGCTTGCGCACGAGATGGGCAAAACCGTGCAGGACGGCGAAGCGATGCTGGTTGCGCAAGGGGCGCTGGCGCACAAGCTGTTTTTTCCAGACACGAGCGCAGATTTTGCCGCGATCGCCCGCATTATGCAAACCGCGCTAAGGCTGCCGACGCAATGGCGCTGAGTATCGAACGAAGATCGACGATGATTGCGAGCGCGTGTGCGCTGGCGATGGCAGTTTTGAAGTGCGTTGTGGGAGTTGCAACGGGCAGTATGGCGGTGCTTTCGAGCGCGATCGATTCGCTTTTGGATATGGCAATGAGCGTGTTTAACACCTACGCGCTCAAAAACGCGGAGATGGCGGCGGATACGACCTTTAACTACGGGCGCGGCAAGATGGAGGGGCTGGCTGCGCTTGTCGAAGGCGGGCTGATCGCGCTTTCGGGCGCATTTATCATCTATCAGAGCGTCTCGCGGCTGATTGACGAGCGCGAGGTTGAGGCGTTGGGCGACGCGCTTGTCGTGATGATCGTCTGTACGGCGATCACGCTTGCGCTGGTTTTGTATCTAGCGGCGGTACTCAAGCGCAGCAATTCGCTGATCATTCGCTCCGATCTGCTGCACTACAAGAGCGATCTCTGGACAAATCTTGGCATTATCGTCTCGCTTGCGCTCGTTGGGCTAACGGGTTGGCACAGTATCGACGCGATTGTGTCGATTGCGATCGCATGCGTGATCACCTACGGCGCGTATAAAATCGTGCGTGATGGCGTGCTAACTCTGCTCGATCGCGCGATCGAAGAGCCGCTATACAGTCAGATTGTTGCGATCGTTGAAAACGCGCCTCGCGTGAGCAGCTACCACTATCTGCGCACCCGCCGCAGCGCGAAGACGAGTATGGTTGATGTGCATCTGGTTTTCAACGAAGCGATCTCGCTCAAAGACGCGCACACCGTCTCCGAACTGGTTGAAGAGCAGATCGCGGCGCTGGATACAAAGGCAAAATGGCTGATCACCGTTCATCTTGACCCGTGCGATGACAGCAAGGACGACTAGTGCAGGCGCTGGGCGATCTGTTGCAAAAGCGCACGATAATGGGCAGCGAACTAGAGCGGCTTTTGGAGGCGCGGGAGGCGAAGCTGCTCGACTTTGGGCTGATCGATGTACGCGAAAAGCACGAACACAACTTTCGATACATCGAAGGCACGGACTACTTGTTGCCGTTTAATTCGTTCTATCCGAAGGTCAAAAAACTTGCGATCGAACGCGCGTACATTCTGTACTGCGGCAACGGATCGCGTAGCGCAATGGCGTGCGACACAATGCGCGACGCGGGCTTTACAAGCGCCTCCAACCTCGCCAACGGTATCCTCTGCTACGGCGGAAAGATGTTCGTGCGAGATTCGTGATCGTTTTGTTGTAAGCGCAGCACACAATCGTCAATGTTGATCGAAGCGAAACATCTGTGTTTGTTGAGATTCTTCAGTCGCTCCGCTCCTTCAGAATGACAGGTGTTGCATTGTCATTCTGAACAAAGCGAATGTTATTCTGAGCATAGCGAAGAATCTAAAGCAAATATAGATTCTTCAGTCGCTACGCTCCTTCAGAATGACAGGGGGGTGGGATTGCGCAAAAGCCCGAGCGAGAAAATGGGCATGATAGTGCGAGTGCAATTTAGAGCTATAATACGCCCAGATTTTGCCAAATAAGGTATCAGTCTGAGAGCAATAACCCCAGTTATTATCACTTTATTGCTTGTCGGTTGCGGCTACAAGAGCGCAAGCTACTATTCAAATAACGCGATCGGGCAGTCGGTCTTTGCCGATGTCGAAATATCTCTTAGCGATCCGCAGTCGGGCTATATTCTCGTTGATGCCGTGCGTGAAGCGGTCGTCTCAAAGTTTGCCAATCATCTTGCGCCGCGAGAGAGCGCCGAAACAACGATGAAAATTAGCAGCGGACGGTATAACTTTAGTTCGATCCAAAAGGATAATGAAGGTTTTTCTGTTATGTACAGATGTACGGTTAATCTTACTGTTTTTGTGAGTAACGACAAGCTAAATAATAAACGATTTACGGTTAGTGGAACGCACGATTTTAGCGTTGAACCAACCGCCGTTTTGAGCGATTCAGTTAGAATCAGCGCGGCGCGTGAAGCATCGCTTAAAGCGTTAGATGTACTCATTAGCAATATCGTAGTGATGGGGCGGTAGATGGAACTAATCGATGAAGTTGTCAGCAATTCATTAAAGCGTTTTCGTCTCTCAAAAGAGCGACTTACTCCGGAAAGTTACCACACGGTTTTTTGCGAAGAGGCAGCCAAACTGGGTGTGAGTTTTACCGAGTACAATACGATCGCAAATGCGCTAAATAAATTGAACAAGCCGCTTAGGGAGCATGCGCTGACTTATCCAATTCATACGAACGAAGAGCTGATCGTATTCTTGACGGGTCAGATCAACCGTCTTGCATCAACCAAATCAAACGAATCTCTGCTTTTGTGCGCAGAGGTACTAAGGGCGGTTTTGAGTTTGATTGAAACTTTGGATCTGGGCGAATACTCAAACGAAGCGCGAGCGTCGCTTGGGCGCGATCTAACTCTAACTCTAAACTTGCAAGATGAATTAAAACGGTACAAATCGCTTTTGGACGGCGCTTCGGCGATCCCGCACGAAAGCGAACGGACGCTGGATATCAGCGCTAGAGAGCTATCCAATCTAGCGTTTGAGTTCAAGCAAAACCTCTTAAATATCGAGATAGACGATCACGAGATCGGCGCTGAATCTCAACAACTTTCATCAATGCTAGATTTTGAAAAAATGCCTGTTGCCTCGAAGCTCAAAGAGCTATTTTATAACTTTAGCCGATCGCTAAACGAACGAATTGCCAGCATTGAGTCGATGAAACGCAATATGGAAAAACTTGAGTTTGAAATTACTAAACTTCGATCGCAGGTAAATGAAGATTTTGTTACCAAAGTGCTCAGCCGTAGAGCATTGATGGAAATTATCAGACTATCCGAGCATGCCTATCTGGAAAACGACAGAAATTATGCCATTATACTGATAGAGATCGATAACTTTGAAACCCTCAATAACGATTTTGGTTTTGTAGGCACTGATCTGATCCGCAATGTAGTCGCTCAATTTCTCAAAAAAAATCTACCCGCCGAAGCGACCGTAGGACACTTTATGGGCGCGATATTTATGGTGCTTACCGCTAAAACACCGCTTAGCGAAACTGAAGCTAGGACGCGCGTGCAACAAGCCAACTTTGTATCGCAGAAATTTGTCTATGAAAAACGGTCATTTAATATCACTCACTCTATGGGAATTGCCTTTCGTTCCAACCACGCAAATAGTAAAGAGACGCTTGTTGCGGCAGATGCAAATTTGCGAGCGGCGAGAGAGCTTGGAGGAAACCATATCAAGGCTGAAGTTTGCAGCTAAATCTACACGAGTTTATGGCTCAAAAGGGCGAGGCGTACTCCAATATTGATACGGCGCGAATGCCTATTTTTTGGAGCGAGCTTGGCAACGAGTTTCATCTGCCGCAGATCGTGCAGACCATCGGCACAAACGGCAAGGGAAGCACGGGGCGGATTCTCGCGCACTTTATGCGTACCGCTGGGTACAAGGTTGGGCACTACACCTCGCCGCACCTGCTTCGTTTCAACGAGCGCTACTGGATTAACGGAAGCGACGCAACCGACGAGGCGCTGGAGGCGGCGCACAGGAGCGTTGTGCAGATCATTGGCGAAAAATGGGCGAACGATCTAAGCTACTTTGAGTACGCGACTGTGCTGGCGGCGAAGCTGTTTGAGGGGTGTGATTACGCCGTGATCGAAGCGGGGCTTGGCGGCGAGTTTGACGCGACGACGGTTTTTGACGCCGAGCTTCTACTCATCACGCCGATCGGCATTGACCATCAACACCTATTGGGCGATACGATCGCCTCTATTGCCACAACGAAACTTCGCGCTATGCGTTCTACGACGATCATTGCCAAGCAAAAACATAGCGAGGTTGTCGAGATCGCGCGAAAGATTGCGTCCGAGCGCAATCAAAAGCTCATCTTAGCTCACGATCTTGCCCCCGTCTGCGATCACTTTGAGAGCGCCGACAGCCCCGCGTTTATGGCGATCAACCGCCAGCTTGCCTTTGCAGCCGCGAACCACTTGGGGCTAAAACCCAAAATCGCCGAGTTCAAAATCAACCCGCTTTTTGGCAGGCTGACCAAGATCGCGCCGAACATATTTATCGATGTCGGGCATAACGCGGCGGCGGCGCACGCAATCGTAGAGGCGTTTTCGCCTAGGCAAGTGGTGGTGATTTATAATAGCTACACAGACAAAGCATTTGATGTGATCTTGAAAACTCTCAAGCCGATTATCAAGCGGCTTTTCGTGTTGCGTGTCGAACACCCGCGAATCGTCGATCAGGAGCGGCTTTTGGAAGCGATCAAGAAGGAGCGGATCGAGTGGAGCTATTTTGATGGCAAACTCGATCCCGCCGAGACATACATTGTGTTTGGTTCGTTTAGCGTAGTGGAGACCTTTTTGAAAACCTTTAATGCACGATAGCACCACCGTTACCATCACTACGATCAACGGCTCGCGTAGCTATTCGTTCGATCGCTTCATCAAGACAGTCGCCGTCTATATCCTGCTGGGGCTAGTCGCCGTTTTTACGGTTGGCGCGTTTAGCATTCTGTTTTTGCTAGGCGAGATGGAGAACTACAACGCGCTCAAAGAGCAGCACAAAACGCAACTGATCACCAACAACGAGCTGGAAAAGAACATTATCGAAAAGCGCACCGAGCTAACCGAGATCAGCGACAAGATCAACGACATTGAGTCGATGATCGGCATCTCTGCGCAGACAACTACGGCGGCTGTGGAGATGAAAACGCGCCTTGATACGGCAAAAATTAGCGCGATTGAGCGAATGCTAATGCTACGACTGATCCCAAGCGGAATGCCGATCGCCTATCGTGGGCAGACATCGGATTTTGGCTGGCGTTACCACCCGCTTAGGCGCACGCAGCGGGAGTTTCATACGGGCGCGGATCTGCGAGCGGCTATGAGTACGCCTGTCTATGCGACTGCCGACGGCGTGGTCGAACTGGTACATAGCAACCCAAATGTGGGCTTTGGAAACAGTATCGGTTTGACCCACGCGCTAGGCTTCAAGACGCTCTACGCCCACCTTGATCGCATTGTGGTAACGCAGGGAAGTTTCATTCAAAAGGGGCAGTTAATCGCCTATTCAGGTAATACGGGCTATTCTAGCGGTCCGCATTTACATTATGAGATTCGTTATCTAAACAAGCCGTTAGATCCCGTATCCTTTATGGAGTGGAATCTGCAAAGCTATGAAGAGATATTTGAAAGGGAGAAAAAAGTTCAATGGGATTCGGTAGCAAAGGGCATAACATGGCAGTGGACACTTCTGGAACAACTATCATCGCAAAGGGAACAAAAATTACCGGCACCGTCGAGATTGAGTGCAAGTTCCACATCGATGGACAGGTAGATGGGACGATCAAGTCGAGCAATGTCGTAACGATCGGCTCTTCAGGAAGCGTCAAAGGCGAGATTTTCGCAGAAAAGCTGGTTGTCAGCGGCGAACTTGAAGGCAACGCGGACTGCGCGAATGTCGAAATCCTTGCGGGCGGCAAGATGAGCGGCGATCTGCTTTCGAGCAATCTGATCATCGAATCGCAGGCGGTCTTTGAGGGTTACAGCAAAATCCGCACGGGCAACGAACCCGTGAAAGAGAAGAGTTCGTTCAGCATCTTTACCAAACCCGAAGTGAAAGATAGAGAGATCAAAGAGGGCAAGGACTAGCGTTTCTTGTCAAAGCAGCCTCCGCAGGCGGCATTTGCAGCCGCCGCGCTCTTTAGTTTCCTTATCAGCGGCGAAAAGTTTGATGGCGCGATCGTCCAAAACGATAAAGCCGCGTTTTTCTGCCGCGAGGCGTGCTTGCTCTTGGAGCTTGAGCCGTTCGTACTGCCAGATATTCGCGCACAGTTTGGCGATGATCTGCGAAGCTATCACGAAGAGCTAATCGCGCTTGCAGAAACGCTTACCGATTTTTACCGTTCAACAAGCAAGAAACGGTTTTTGATCGCGCCGTTTAGCACGATCGCAAAATACCTTCCCGCCCCCCAGCTTTTTGGCGATTTCTCACTGAGCTTTGGCGATAGCGTAGAGTTTAATGAACTTCTGGAAAAACTCCTAGATTTTGGTTATAACAAAGTTGATATTGTCGAGCAAAAAGGGGAGTTTAGTTTTCGCGGCGAGGTGCTGGACATCTTCTGTACTTCGCAAGAAAACGCTATTCGGATTTTGTTTGATCGTGAGCAGATCGAGAGCATAAGATATTTTGATATTAGTACGCAAAAAAGCGATCCAAAAGAGCTAGAGAGCATCATCGTTCGCCCTGCGTTATTCGCACTAGACAGCCGCTCAAAATCAAAGATGAATGAGCTGATCGAAACCGACACCAGCGTTGTTATGTCAAAAGATATTGCATCGCTCGGACTCTGGAAACTAAACGATCTTGGTCTTGGAAACAATCTACTAAAAACCTACAATTTTTGTTTTGCTGAAGATGTTACAGCCGAACTAGACGAGTTTTATCATTTTCCTGAAGGGTTGATCGATCGAAGCTGTTTTGAAACGCCCCCGATCGCGCCACAGCCAAGCGTGTATAAACCGATCGTGGTAGAATCGGCAAAAACGCTAATCCAGTTTCATAAAGAGCGAGAGATCACGATCGCACTTGCCTATGAATCGCAGTTAAAAGCGCATGAGATCAACCCAAAAAATATCAAGCTCCTCTATACGCAAAGTTCTCTTTCGCTCATTGGCGCAAATCGTCTGATTATCAGCCTCAACCAGCCGCGCCGCGCAAAAAAACAGCGCCGCGCCGCAACGCTGCTTCTTGATTCGCTTGCGGTTGGCGACTATGTGGTGCACGAAAACTACGGCATCGGGCGTTTCGGCGGGCTGGAGCAAGTGAGCGTGCTGGGCGGTCTGCGCGATTTTGCGGCGATTAGCTACGCGGGCGACGAGCGGCTTTTGCTGCCGGTTGAAACTCTCTATTTAATCGACCGTTTTGTGGCAGACAGCGGCGCGCTTCCGACGCTCGATCGGCTTGGCAAGAGCAGTTTTGCGCGGATCAAAGAGGGGGTCAAGCGCAAACTCTACGAGATCGCGGGCGAAATTATCCGCCGTGCGGCAAATCGCGAGGTCGTAGCTGCGCCGATCGTCGACATCGACAGCGGCGCGATCGAACGGTTTCAAAATGGCGCGGGCTTTGACTACACGCCCGATCAGGCGCGTTCGATCGATGAAATCTTTGCCGATCTCGCCAGCGGCAAGGTGATGGATCGCCTTCTTAGCGGCGATGTGGGTTTTGGCAAAACCGAAGTGGCGATGAACGCGATTTTGGCGACGATTCAGGCGGGTTTTCAGGCGGCGTTGATCGTGCCGACAACGCTTCTAAGCCACCAGCATTTTGAGAGCATGAAACACCGATTTGCGGATTTTCATATCGCGGTTGAGCGGCTCGATCGCTACAGCGGCACGGCTGATAAACGGCGCATTGAGCGCGGGCTGTTAGATGGGGCGATCGGCGTTGTTGTAGGCACGCACGCGCTTTTAAGTGTGCAGTTTAAGAATCTTGCGCTGATGATCATCGACGAGGAGCACAAATTCGGCGTCAAGCAGAAAGAGGCGCTTAAAGACAAGTCCAAAACGCTCCATTTGCTCTCAATGTCCGCCACGCCAATCCCGCGCAGCTTAAATATGGCTCTTAGTCAGATTAAATCAATGAGCCAGATTGAAACGCCGCCCGTTGAACGCGAAAGTGTGCGTACATTTGTGCGTGAAGCCGACGATCAAACCGTTAAAGAGGCGATTTTGCGCGAATTAAGGCGGGGGGGGCAGGTGTTTTACATCTATAACCGAATCGCAGGAATCGAGCAGAAAAAAAAGGCGCTTTTGCGCGTGCTGCCCAGTTTAAGGATTTTGACTTTGCACTCGCAAGTTTCGGCGGAGATCACAGAAACCGAGTTGATCCGTTTTGAAAAAGGCGAATACGATATGTTGCTATCGACAACAATCATAGAGAGCGGCATTCATATTCCAAATGTTAATACGATCGTCATTGACGGCGCGGATCGCTTTGGAATTGCCGATCTACATCAGCTTCGCGGACGGGTTGGCAGATCGCGCAGACAGGGTTACTGCTATTTTATTATTGAGGACAAAGAGACGCTGACAGAGGAGGCGAAAAAGCGGCTTTTGGCGCTGGAAAATAACTCATTTTTAGGCAGCGGGGGGGCGCTCGCTTTTCACGATCTAGAGATTCGCGGCGGCGGTAATATCTTGGGTGCGGATCAGAGCGGACACATCAAGCAAATTGGCTTTGGTTTATATCTAAAAATGCTAGAAAATGCGCTTAGCGATCTGCGTGGAAATGCGCAAGATGAAGAGAAAAAAGCGATCGAACTTCGTCTGGCGATCAAAGCGTTTATCAGCGAGGAGTGCGTAAGAGAAGAGCGTTTGCGGCTTGATCTCTACCGCCGTTTTTCGCTTGCCAAAACGATTAAAGAGGTTTATGATTTAGAAGAGGAGCTGCGCGATCGCTTCGGTTCATTAGATACGATCACGACTCAGCTTGTCGAACTAATGGCGATCAAAGTCGCCGCGCAAAACTTGGGAATTACCGTTGTACAAAGCTATGGAACAACCGTTACATTTACGCTTGCCAACGGGGAAAAACAGACGATCAACTCACCCAGCAAAGATGACGACGATGTGATCAAAACCGCTCTTGAATGGCTACGATCGGCTAAAGTTTAGCGCAACGCTCAAATCCCCAACAAAGCTAGTCAATAACAAGAAACTATGTCATAACTTCGGCAAAGCCGAAGAATCTAAAAGCAAACACAGAGGTATTGAGATTCTTCGGTCGCTACGCTCCCTCAGAATTGTGCAAGCCAGCCATTTCGTTGACTCTTTTCGTTTTGCTTAGCATAGCGCGTTAGCGCTATGCTATCTCCTCTTTCGCTTCTAAAACCAGCTTTCACTTTATCTCCTCTTTCATCTCCTTTCTCACTCTTACTTCAACTCCTTTCTAAACTCCTGCGGTGTCTTGTTGTTTAACGATTGGTGTCCTCTCATTTCGTTGTAGTAGAGCATATAGCGGTAAGCTCCTCTTTGAAAGCATCAATGCTTTCAAATACGCACTCCTCTAAACACTCCTCGTATATGGTTCTCCACAATCGTTTGCTATTACTCGCAGAAGCAAAGCCCCTGCTTCCTCCGCAGTTACGCCTCGGTGCGAGGCTACTGCTCCGTCGTAACATATGGGAGTCTTAGCAGTAACGCTCTGGTGCAGAGCATCTCTTCGCAACAACGAGCCTTTGGCTCTGTTGCTCC
>BNUO01000016.1 GCA_025997415.1 Campylobacterota bacterium | reverse complement strand
TCGTTAGGCTCATTAGCGTAAAGAAAACATAAACAACTTTGCCCCAATCCATACCCTCTCCTTTGCGTTAGATAGCGCCCTTTTCGTATAGTGCGCGCATTCGCTCTTTCTCGGCTTTTGCCTGCGCTTTTTAGCTACACAAAAATCTATCCGTTTTCCAAATACCAGTTGCCTGTGTTGATCTTTTTTGGTCTGTTGGTTGTCGGTTCAATCCTGCTGACGATCTTCAAAACGCCCAACTACGGCATCGATTTTGCGGGCGGCACGGTTATTCAGGTGCGCTATGACGGCGCTGCTCCGATCGACTCTATTCGCACGGCGCTTGTCGGCAGCCGCTTTGAGGGCGCACAGATTCAAGAGTTTGGCAGCGCAAGCGAAGCGGTGATCAAAGCGCCCGCCAGCACAAATGAACTCGGCAGCGATGTGAGCGACGAGATCGGTTCGCTCCTGAAAGAGACCGGCAGTTTTGAGATCCGCCGCGTTGATATGGTTGGCGCAAAAGTCGGCGAACAGCTTCGCACGGCAGGCACAATGGCGGTGATCGTCTCGCTAATTGGCATTCTCATCTACATTACGATTCGTTTTGAGTGGCGTTTTGCGATCGCGGCGGTGCTATGTACGGTACACGATGTACTCGTTTCGCTGGGCTTCGTCCTGCTCTTTGAAGTGCCCATCAATCTGGACATTCTCGCGGCGATACTCACCATCTTAGGCTTCTCGCTAAACGATACGATCGTCATCTTTGATCGTATTCGTGAAATGCTTGGCAAGGCGGGCGTGAGCAAACTCGACAATGTGATCGACGAGGCGATTTCGCGCACGCTCTCGCGCACAACGCTGCCGAGTTCATTTGTGCTGGCGGGCGCTTTGATCACCGCTTCGCTTGCGCTGCCAAACTCTTGAATCTGTGCGCCCTCAAAGCGGCTGCCGACAAGCGGTGAGCATTGAGCAGAGGATACCGACGCTTAGCGTTACCGCAAAGCCTTTGACAGGTCCCGTTCCGTATGCGTAGAGCGCGACTGCGGCGATCAGCGTTGTGAGATTGGAGTCCAAAATGGCGCTAAAGGCGTTTGCGTAGCCGTTTTCGATCGACTTGAGTACGCTTTTGCCCTCAAAAAGCAGCTCTTTGATCCGCTCGTTGATGATCACATTTGCATCGACAGCCATACCGATCGTCAGTACAATGCCGACCATACCCGGAAGCGTCAGCGTTGCGCCAAAGAGCGCCATAAACGCGATGATCAAAAAGAGATTGACAAAGAGCGCGGCGACGCTGATCATACCCGCAATGCGGTAGTAGCCGATCATAAAGAGCGCCACCAACAGAAAGCCGCCGATAAGCGCCAGCGCACTTGCGTTAATGCTCTCTTCGCCCAGCGAGGGACCGACGCTTCGTTTTTCCAACATCTCAACGCTTGCCGATAGTGCGCCGCTGCGAAGCGCGATCGAGAGGTCGTTTGCCTCTTGGAGTGTGAAGTTGCCGCTGATCTGTCCGCTGCCGCCGCCGATTCGCTCGCGCAAAACCGGTGCGCTATAAACCTTGTCGTCAAGCACGATCGCAAGCCGTTTGCCTACATTTTTGCCGCTGAAGTTGCCAAAAACCCGCGCACCTTCGCCATCGAGAGAAAAGTTGATGACCGGGCGGTTGTTTTGGTCAAATCCCGTTCGCGCGTCGGTAAGCCGTTCGCCGTCTAAGATCGGAATCTGTTTGACAACATAGCGGATATTTTTGTCATAGACATCTTCAAGGATGATCGATCCCAGCGCTCTAGCTTCCGACGGAGTGATCGTTGCGGCGCGTGCGCTGTTTTGTTCATCGACCGCCATTAGCTGCAAGTGCGCCGCCTGCGCGATCAGGCTTCGCGCCCGCTGCTCCTCTTCAACCGTTTTGATACCCGGCAGTTCGACCAAAATCTGATCAACGCCCTGTTTGGCAACGGAGGGTTCGCTAAGCCCGAAGAGATCGAGGCGGTTACGGATCGTTTCAACCGCTTGAGCAACGGCGGAGCTTTTGACCAGCTCGCGCTCTTCGGCGGTCAAGGAGATTGTGTAGCGCTGGTTGCTCTCTCGCACAGTAACGCCCGTTAGCGTTGTGAGGTATCGATCGAGATCGCTCTTTGCCTGCTTGTCGATGAGTTCAAAGCCAATCGTCGTCTCGTCAAACTTGATCTCGTCGATCAAGATGTTGTTCGTCTCGGCATTGACGCTAATCCCGCCCGCAAGCGCTTTGATCCGATTGACTACTGCCTCGTCCGTATGCACGCCAAGAAGCATATACAGCCCGCCTTGCAGGTCAAGACCTAGGTTGATCTTCGCGCCTTTATCGAGATTGAGGAAGCTAGGAACGCTAAAGATAACGCCAAAAGCCGCCGCGATCGCGAAGATGATCAGCCTAAAACTAATTTTGGGTGTCATCGACTTTTTTCGCAACCGATTCTTTGGATAGCTTCACGATCAGCTCGTCGCCGATCTTGACCTTAAGAAACTCCTCTTCGGCTTTGACCACTTCGGCGTAGAGTCCGCCCGCCGTGATAATGCGATCGCCACGGTCAAGTTTGCTGACCATCTCTTTGTGCTTCTTTGCCTGTTTCTGCTGCGGATAAACAACAAGAAAATAGAATATGGCAAACAAAACCACGAATGGCAAGAGTGAGGTAAGAAGATTTTGCGGCGAATCCATTTTGTTCCTTTTGTGGTGTCTTTTTGGGGGCGGTATATTATCGTACGCTCTTTAATTACTGCCGCAATGCTAACGCTCTTTCTCTATTTTGAGGCGGCAGGAGCGGGCGCGGCGGCGATCGCTCCAAACACGATTTTCGCGCTGGCGGGAGTTGCGCTCTGGCTAATGGCTGGGCGCAAAGAGGCGCTTTTGGTCGGCTTTTTCACGGGAGTTTTCTGGTTTTGGTGGGTTGGTTTAAGTTTTCGGTTTACGCCCTATCCCTTTTTAGCGCCGATCGCAGCGCTGGCGATCGCGTTGATGTATGGTCTATTGTTTTGGCTAATCGCGTTTTTGCCGCTTTGGGGCAGGGCGGTGGCGATCGCGTTTGGATTTTTGATCGTTGAGCCGTTTGGTTTTGCGTGGTTTAAGCCCGAACTCTTACTTATCAATACGATTTTTTCGGCGCACAAAGCGGCGTTTTTTTGCGTTGTAGGCGCAGTTGCACTACTTGTGTATTTGCGTAAATCGCCACTGCTAAAAAGATATATTTTGCCACCTACCGCGATCTTGTTGATTGCGGCAGTCTTTCTGCCAATACCGTCTGCGCCGCCGCCGTTAGCCATGAGAATATATCTTGCCAATACCAACATTCCACAAGATCGCAAATGGCAGCCAAACGAGATATACAGCGAATCGATCAACGCAATCAAAACGATCGACAGCGCGATCGACGAAGGCTATGATCTAATCGTACTTCCCGAAGCCGCTTTTGCGCTATTTCTTAACGAAGAGAAGAGTCTGTTAAATGCGCTTTTGGATCGTAGTTTCGATATTGCAATTATCACGGGCGGTCTGCGGATCAAAGATCGTCTGCCCTATAACAGTCAATACATTTTTTATCGTGGAAAATACGAGATCGCCGACAAGGTTTTTCTCGTTCCTTTTGGCGAGGCAAGTCCGCTGCCAAAATGGGCGGGACGGTTTATCAACAATCTATTTTTTGAGGGAGCGGTTGATTATGAGACGGCAAAGAAGCCGACCGATTTTACGATCAACGGCAGTATTTTTCGCGCTGCGATCTGTTACGAGGCGGCGATCGAGGCAATGCATAAAAACTCACCAGATTATATGATCGCAATTAGCAATAACGGCTGGTTTGTGCCGTCCATCGAACCGACAATGCAAAAACTGCTGATCAAGCTCTACGCAAAACGGTACGGTACAACGGTTTTTCACGCTTCAAATGAGAGCCAATCGGAAGTGATCAATTAAAACATTGCGATCGAGAGAATATACCAGACAAAACTTGTGAAAAATCCTATGGCAATTCCTAGTCCAATAACAAGCGAACAGTACTTTGGATTGAGGTTATGCTGACTTGCCAAGAGGCTTGCGGTAATGTGGGAACTCATCGCCGCTTCCAGTACGCTAACTTGCGCGGTTAGCCCCTTTGCGCCCATTAAAAAAGCAAAGACAAAAACCAGCGCGGGAGCTAGTACGAGTTTATAGAAAATCCCTGCACCCAGAAGTTTTGCCTGCGATCGAATTTCTCCGATTTTTAGCTGTAAGCCGATCGAAAAAAGCGCCATCGGCGTCATAGTGGCAACGAGTTTATCCAAGAGCGGATTGATAAACGAAATATCGACGATATTTGGCAGTACAAGCGCAGTAACAGAGGCGATAAACGGCGGAAAACGGACGATCTTTTTTGTAACATTGTAGAAGTTTGCCTGATCGTGCGCAGTTTGTGAGTTGCGCATAATAGTAAAAACGCCGATCGTCGCAAAAATAATAAAGGTAAATTGATCGTAGATCACGGCAACGGTAAGCCCTTCGTTACCATAGTAAGCAAGCGTCATCGGAAAACCTATAAAGCCTGTATTGCCAAGCCCGCAGACGACAAAGAGCGCAGCGCGGCTGGAGCGATCGAGCCGTTTTTTCAGATCGTAGATATAAACAAAAATCCACGCGCCACCCCAAACGATAAATGGCGAAATGATTGGCACGAATATGTCGCCGCTAAGGTTAATTTCCGGAATGTAACGAAGCGCAAGAGCGGGTATGGCAATATACAAAACCCACGCATTAACAGCTTTATAACCATCAGCGGGAGCGAGTTTGAATTTTTGCGCCGCGACTCCCGCAAAGATACAGATAAATATCAGCGCAAAGTATTCCAAAAAGTCTAGCTATTTTCAGGTTTGATTAGATCGCTTTCTGCAAGCGAGAGCAGTTTTATACCAACCATTGTTTTTTCCGAACCGATCCCAATACGCACACTAATCTCAAGTTTGGTTTCATTGAATATATAGTGTCCGCGTTCGATCAACTCCACGATCTTCATCGCATAGATACCAACCTCGTCGCGATCGTCAGATGTTACGAGGATCGCAAAACGGTTGTTGCCGATCAGGTATAGCTGGTAGTCTTTTTCCAATATCGGTTTGATGAGTTTTGCGGTGTGTTCGAGTACATAATCACCCGCCGCATAGTAAATATCGGGCTTTGAAAATGAGTGGTGATTGACTGCGATACAGATGATCGAATATGTACCGCGCCCCTGTACATCTTCTAGCAGTTTTCTGCGGTTGCCAAGAGATAACCGATCGTCTGTTGTAAGCTGCGCCATAATTTTAGAGTGCGCCAGATGTATGTGGTTATTGAGATCGTCAATTTCGACAATTCCACCCAGATCCAGCCGATCGGCTTTCTGCGATCCCAAGTGGTACGAAAAGCGGACAACATTGTCTAAACCTTTGGCAATTTTGCTACTAAAGAGTTTGATTTTGCCGCTTGTACTAAGATAGATAAACAGCGCGATCGCTGCGGTAAATATCGTTATAGCAACTGCGATCCAGACGAGTTTTAGATATTCATCTATGATTTCAGACAGCCGTGTTTTTGGTACGATTATGACAACGGAAAGCGGGATATTTTCCAGCGCTGTTTCTGCAACGATAAAGTGTTCTTGAGGCTCATTGGTCAAAAGCGCATTAATGTTAAATCCGGGCGGCATGCTACCCGCAACACTCTTCGTATTTTCACGATCGAACACAAGCCCATAACGATCGCTGCCGAGATTGCTAACAGCGGCTTCAAAAAGTGAGCGACTGACCAAAAGCCCAGCAACGCCGATCAGTTGAGTTTGGTTAAAAACAGGCGCTATAAGATATTGATTGTTGCTAAAACGCCACTGTTTGCGAGGGTTATTTACAAAGGTTTCATAAAACGATTTTGCGTTTATGACGAGAGACGGATCGATCTCTTGAACACTTTGTATTGGGGGGGTGGTTAGTACAACAGGATCATCGATATACACAAATGCGCGATCGGCTTCTATATGTCTAAAACTGCTCTCCAAAATAGGAGTTAATAGCAACATCTTTTGCGATCGTCGTTTCGATTCGTTTGTCATATCGACGGGCGCGTATAGATAAAACGGCTTATTGTGTTCGCTTTTCATATAAATATCGTCTCTGTAAAACAGTTTATTTGGATCGCCGCCGCCTCGTGAAAGTAGTTCGCTTCCCTCTGTGGCGAGCGTTAGAACCGTGTTGCCGATAGCGGTGATCTGCGCATTCAGAAGCGCACTTTTTTGATCGCTGAATTGCTGAAGATTTTCAATTAAAATCTTGTTGTTTGCCTGCTGATTTTGCCACGCCTGCACCGTTGGCAACGCAAATAGCGTTACGATGCTAACCAGCCACGCAAAAATCAGCCAAGACAGAAACGCCTGTCTAAAGTATCGTGAAAACTCAGTTTCAATCGTATTCATTGGAGCTAAGTGTATGAAAACTAACTTAAAGAGACTAAGCGCTATTTGGCTAAAAGTGCATTAAAAATGGTTGAAATGGAGCGGGAAAATGGCTAGAAGAGCGCTTTTGTCGGTTAGTGATAAGCGAGGAATCGTAGAGTTTGCGCACGAGCTTGTCGCGCTGGGTTTTGAGATCATCAGCACGGGCGGTACGCTGCAAACACTGAAGGCATCAGGTGTTGCTGCGATCGAAGTCGGTGCGCTCACCGGCTATGGCGAACTTTTTGGCGGGCGCGTAAAGACCCTGCACCCCGCGATCCACGGCGGTATTTTGTACAGGCGCGGCGAAGACGAAGCAGTGGCGGCGTCGAAACTCATAGAGCCGATCGACCTCGTTTGCGTCAATCTCTATCCGTTCAAAGAAACAACGCTGCGAACCGACAACTTTGGCGAGATCGTCGAAAACATCGACATCGGCGGACCCGCGATGGTGCGAAGCGCGGCAAAAAACTTCAAATCCGTACTGATTGTTACCAGCCCCGACGACTATGGCACGGTTGCGGCGGCGATCGAAAACGGCAGCGACAGCTACGATTTTCGCGTTTCATTGATGGTTAAAGCGTACGAACACACGGCGCGCTACGACGCTACGATCGCGGAGTACTTGAACCGCCGTTTTGACCGCGCGGCAGGTTTTGCTTCGATCGGCGGCACGCTTGTACAGAGGCTTCGTTACGGCGAAAATCCGCACCAGCAGGGGTTTCTCTACGAGTTCGGCGACTTTTATAGCAGCCATTTCAAAGTTCTTCAGGGCGAGGCGAGCTTCAATAATTTGACCGATATCTCCTCCGCCGTCAAGATCGCTTGCGCGTTTGATCGCAGCGCGATCTGCATCGTCAAACACGGCAATCCGTGCGGGTTTAGTCTGTGCGACGATCTGCTCGAAGCGTGGCAGCAAGCGCTTTTGTGCGACAAACTTTCTGCATTTGGCGGTGTCGTGGCGATCAACGGCGAGGTCGATGAAAATCTCGCGGCGAAGATGAACGAGATGTTTATAGAGGTGATCGTTGCGCCCGCTTTCACTTCAGAAGCGATCGAACTTTTTGCGCTAAAAAAACGGCTGAAACTGGTGCAAATGGGCGAAAATAACCGCCTACCGAACCTGCACGACACGCACGATTTCAAACATATTTTGGGCGGTTTTGTGTTGCAAGAGAGCGATCGGGTGTCCCCGAGCGAAGTGGCGAATGCAGAGACGGTTACGACGCTTGCCCCCTCTGAGACCGTGCGCGAAGACCTAGCGATCGCGTGGCAGATCGCCGCGCTGACGAAATCCAACTGCGTTACCTATGTACGCGATCGTTCGTTGCTGGCGATCGGAATGGGCATGACCAGCCGCGTCGATGCCGCGCTTGCCGCGTTCAACAAAGCGCAGTCGATGGGTGTGGATCTGCACGGTAGCGCGATGGCAAGCGAAGCGTTTTTCCCTTTCCGCGACTCAATCGACGCGGCGGCGGCGGGCGGCGTAACGGCGATCGTTCAACCCGGCGGCAGCGTGAAAGACGGCGAGGTGATCGACGCGGCAAACGAACACAAAATCGCTATGCTTTTCACTGGTATCCGCCACTTTTTGCACTAAAACGCACCGATTTTGCGGCGCGATCGCCATTTAAGTGTGTAGCTGATAGGATTCTGCCTTTGATTTTGCGTTTCATATATTTGGTTTAGGAGAAAAGATGAAGAAAAAGTTGCTCTTTGGGCTGATCACAATATCGATCAGTTGCCTTGCAGTTGTACTATTTTTGGAGATCGTGTTGAGGGCTATAGGCGGCAGCGGGGGGGGTGAACTAAATGTTCGCACCTACTCCTTTGGATTTAGTGGAGCGCCGCTTAGTCAATATCTAGTATATGCGCAAAATTATCGTAAAAACTATCTGATCGTTGCGGTCGTCGGTAACGATTTTGATGAGAGCCTGCTGACATACAAAAATAATCGTGGATTTCACTATTACGCAGACACTGGCTATGGATTAGAACTTCAGCGAATTGATTATTTACTACATTACCCATTTGCGATGGCACTACCAGTTAAGAAATACTCGTACTCCAAAGAGCTGCATTTTGAACACTCGATTCAGGTAAATAAGCAACACCATGTATGAAAACAGAGAGCTGGAGGTAAAACGCTCAAACGACCGCTCGTTTGGTATTACCTTTGCGGTTGTGTTTGCCGTATTGAGTGCATTTAATGCGTTTGGCTATTGGATCGCTTGGTTAATCATTGCTGTTTTGTTTGCGTTTATTGCGCTGCTGATTCCGCGCATTTTAAGCCCATTAAATAAACTCTGGTTTCGCTTCGGACTACTGATTCAAAAAATTACCAATCCGATCATACTTGGATTTATTTTTTTTGTGATCATTGCGCCGATTGCATTGTTAATGCGTCTATTCAAAGCCGATCCGCTTGGATTGAAGTTTAACAAAAACAGTGCAACCTATTGGATCAAGCGTACCAATGCGCCAAACTCGATGAAAAATCAATTCTAACAAAAGGAAACAAAATGGCATTTTTATCTGAATTGTGGCTGTTTATGAAAACCAGAAAAAAGTATTGGCTTTTTCCGATCGTGTTGATGATGGTCGTGCTTGGCGGCTTAATTGTCCTTTCTGCAGGCGGAAGCGCCGCCGCGCCATTTATCTATACGCTGTTTTAGGAGGAAAAAATGAGTAAGAAGAAGATCATTTACGCGCTGTGTTCAGCGGCGATCGGCTTAGCGGTAGCTCTAATTTTTTTAGAGATTGTATTTAGGTTTTTACCTGTGTCTAGCAGCTTGTTATCTATCACAGTAGATGGGATATCTAAAGCAACGCCAAATAGAGATTTAGTTTACTCGGTAAGGTGGAACTTTAGACATGTTGCACCATATCATGTAAATAACGCTGGTTTTGTAAATGATCAAGACTACTTTGCCGACCATAGCAAACCTATGATCGCGGTCGTGGGCGACAGCTATATCGAGGCGTTTGTTGTTCAGCCAAACAGAGCATATTTTGAGCTATTACAAGAGGAACTAAAAGACCGTTTTGCCGTATATTCATTTGGGTTCAGCGGTGCGCCGTTAAGCCAATATTTAATATGGGCTAAACATGCAAGAGAGGTTTATAAAAGTAACTATTTGATTATCACTGTTATTGGTAACGATTTTGACGAAAGTTTGCTAAAATATAAAAGTTCACCAGGGTATGCATATTACGATATTACGCCCGATGGGCTTACTTTATTGCCTATCGTAGAACCAAAGAAATTTTTCCTCCATAATTTTCTTGCCAGATCGTCTTTTCTGTCATATCTTAAACATGTTTTACAGATAAACACAGTTTTCAATTCAACTTCTACGCCAAAAGAAACTCAAAGCAAGCCTCTCCGATATGCCGCAAATAAAGAATACTACGCCAGCGATGAAAAGATTGCACTCTCTAAACTTGCGGTCGATGCATTTTTGCGCGATCTGCCCGAATATGCAGGCTTGCCCGCTGATCGCGTTTTGTTTGTTCTTGACGGGATTAGAGGCGATGAGTTAGGCGATCTATACAGCGAAAATCCAGCTTTTGATAGCTACGCAGCACAGATGTTTGCATATTTACGATCGCAAGCGGGTTCGCTTGGTTATGAAGTCATAGATATGCAAAATTATTTCAGCGATGACTACATTAAAAACGGAGCAAGGTTTGAATACGAAGACGATGGACATTGGAACGAGTATGGTCATCAAATCGTATTTGAAACGATTATAAAGAATCCTGCGTTTTTGGCAAATATCAATGCGATCGAAAACGAAAAATGAACATTTTAGGCATTTCTGCACTATATCACGATAGCGCCGCCGCACTGATTAGTGATGGCAATATTGTAGCTGCCGCGCAAGAGGAGCGATTTACACGCATAAAACACGATTCATCGTTTCCAAAAGAGGCGATCAAATGGTGTTTGGAGTCGCAAAAACTCTCGCTATCTGATATAGATTTTGTAGCGTTTTACGATAAACCATTTTTGAAATTTGAACGACTATTAGAAACATATGTTGCGTTTGCTCCAAAAGGTTTTCGATCGTTTCAAAAGTCAATTCCTGTGTGGCTTAGAGAGAAGCTATTTCAAAAAGATCTACTGACAAAAGAGCTAAAGAAATTCGCACCAGATTTTGATTGGCAAAATAAACTGCTTTTTAGCGAACACCATTTAAGCCATGCAGCAAGTGCATTCTATCCGTCGCCATTTGAAAATGCGGCAATTTTAACGATGGACGGCGTAGGAGAATGGGCGACAACATCCGCAGCAGTTGGTACAAAAAATAGCATTGCGATCACACAAGAGATGCACTTTCCGCATTCGATCGGACTGTTGTATTCGGCATTTACATATTACACAGGTTTTAAGGTCAATTCCGGCGAATATAAGGTGATGGGACTTGCACCTTATGGCGAGCCAAAATATGTACAGACAATTTTAGAAAACCTAATCGATCTTAAAGACGACGGATCGTTTCGGCTCGATCAATCATATTTTAACTATTGCACAGGGCTGCAAATGACAAGCGGCAAGTTTGACGACCTTTTTGGTGGCAAACCGCGCAATGCAAACGAACCGCTGACGCAAAAACAGATGGATTTAGCCGCGTCTATTCAGGCGGTTACAGAGGAGATTGTGTTGCGCCTAACGCGAAATATCGCAAAGGAAAGCGGGCAGAAAAACCTCTGTTTAGCGGGCGGCGTGGCGTTAAACTGCGTGGCAAACGGCAAGATTTTACGCAGCGGCGCGTTTGAAAATATCTGGATTCAACCCGCAAGCGGCGATGCGGGAGGCGCGATTGGCGCGGCGCTGGCTGTCTATTACTCACATTTAGGCAATCCGCGCGTCGTCGATCCTAGCGACTCAATGCGCGGCAGCTATCTTGGTGCGTCATTTACCACCGACGAGGCGGCAAAGCGGCTGAAAGCAAGCGGTGCAGTTTTTGATATTTTGGACGATCGCGCCGTGATTGAAAAAACCGCGCAGGCGCTAAACGACGGCAAAGCGATCGGCTTCTTTCAAGGCAAAATGGAGTTTGGACCCCGCGCACTCGGAAACCGTTCGATCATCGCCGATCCGCGCTCATCTACTATGCAAAAAAATCTAAATCTTAAAATTAAATATCGTGAGAGTTTTCGCCCGTTTGCACCATCTGTGCTGCGCGAAAAAGTGAACGAGTGGTTTGAGCTAGAGGAGGCAAGCCCCTATATGCTTTTGGTTGCAAATGTACAGGAAAAACATCAGCGAGTGATGAGCACCGCCGAAAACGCTCTGTTTGGTATCGACAAGCTCAATGTACCGCGTTCTTCGATTCCCGCCGTTACGCATATCGACTATTCGGCGCGGGTTCAGACGGTTGATGCCGCTACAAATCCGCGCTATCACGCACTGATCAGCCGTTTTGAGGAGCTAAGCGGCGTGCCGCTGGTGGTTAATACCTCATTTAATGTACGCGGCGAGCCGATCGTATGCACGCCCGAAGATGCCTTTAGATGTTTTATGGGTTGCGAACTTGATGTACTTGTAGTTGAAAATTGCTACTTAGAAAAAAATCGTCAGGACAGTTCATTAAAGATCGACTACAAAAATGCGTTTGAATTAGACTAGCTCACCGATCGATTTCATAGAATAGGCGGCGGGTAGATATGCCAATGACAACCGCAATCAAAGCAGCGGCGTAAAACGGCAGATACATGCCGCTTTTGATGTCGTCAAAGATCATTCCATAGATAAATTGTCCGAGCGGAATTGCGCACATACAGACACATATAAAGCACGAAATGACCTTGCCGATTAGATCTTTGGGCGTTAAAATTTGCAGGTATGTCAGCATTTGAATTTGAAACACGGTTGATAACGCTACCAACAGTCCGCCGCCGATAATCAATAAAAGATAGACGATCATTGTGTTTGTGATCAAATGCAACGCTACACCGCCAATTAACACAGACACCGCGCAGCCAACTAACAAAATAGGGCAATGCGCCGCTTTCAGCTTTTTTGATAAAACTCCGGCAAGCAACCCGCCCAATACCGCACCCGCGCCGAGAACTCCTTGCGCGTAGCCATACAGACGGTTTGCCGTGCTTTCGCCAAACCCCAAATGCTGCGTGATCAGAACAGGCAGAGCGATCAAAATCAGCGCTGTCAGCAGCAGATTAACGCTTGCGAAGATGACGGACATTTTCCATAAAACTGGCTTTTGACGGAACATAAATTGCAAGCTCTCTTTTATGTCGCCAAAACCGATCGCAATGATATTTCCTTTTGCTTCTTTCTTTTCAAACGGAATGCGTATGAAAATTTCCATAACGGCGGAAGCGAAGAAACAACCGATACTAATGTACAAAATGGGCGTTAAACCCAGCGCAGCAAATAACAGACCACCAATAACCGGTCCCGCCATACTCGCTACGGAGTTGATCATATTTACAACCGAATTGCCTTGCATAATATGCTCCGCATCTACAAGCGCAGGAATGCTTGCATTTACCGCCGGTTGATACGCCCCCTGTATGCCGTATAAAATCATCATTGTAACTGCCGTAAGCGGCACAATATCGATCGTTCCTGCCAACAAAAAGAACAGGAAAATCAACGCCGCTGTACTGAAATCAAGCGCCACCATAATGTTGCGTTTATTTAGGCGATCGGCGATAATACCGCCAATCGGAAAGAGCAGCAACATTGGGATAAAAGCGATCGCCAAAATCGTCCCAAATAGCGCGGCTGAACCTGTTTTATTTAGCAGATAAAGCGGCAGAGCATAGCGCAGAATTTGGTTGCCAAATATGGACACAATTTGCCCAATCGCAACGAGCGAAAAATCTCTCTTAAATAGTGTTTTAGACATTGCGATCGATCCCATTTTCGTGATTGCCGCGCACTTTGCCAAGCTGCTCAAAGCTATTGATTATGCGTCCCAAATATCCGCTTAGCGCGTCCAATTCCGCATCGTTAAGGCAGCCAAGTTCGCTGCCCCTGTCGTGCGCCGCAATGTCAATTTCCATCTCGCTCGCCGCCAAAGCGCCCGCTTCGGTTAGCACGATAACGGAAACGCGGCGGTCTGTTTCCGATGTTTCCCGCGCGATATAGCCGCCTTTTTCCAGCTTGTCCAGTAGCTGCGCCGTCGCCTGTTTGGTCATACCGAAAAGGGCGGTCAGCTCCTTTTGGGTGATTTGCGGGTTTTCTTTCAGCAGCGACAACACCCGCCCTTGCCCGCTGTAAGGCGTGCCGCCTAAACGCTTTTGGTGGCTATTCATCAGCGTTTGAAGCCGCATAAACTGCGATACAACCTCGATCTGTTTTTCGTTCATAGGAGACCTTTCGTTTATCAGTCAATCACTTGTAGGTCAAGTAATTGACCGAATAATAACACGAGAGGATCGGTTTGTCAAGTGATTTACTAAAATAAACCGATATTTCTGTGCGCAACTTTTGGAGGCATTTCAATTTGAACTGGACTAGCTCACAGGTTTTGCACCGATCGGCTAAATAAAGTTGATTGACTTTGACTAAACTCTTTGCTATGATCGCGTTTTAAGCGATGCAATTTAGGAGATGGTCTATGGCAGGAAAGAGCCTGTATGAAACGCTTGGAGTGGATAGTAACGCAAGCGCGGAGGCAATCAAAAAAGCCTACCGCCGCTTGGCGCAAAAATATCACCCCGACATCAACAAAGAAGCGGGCGCGGAGGATAAGTTCAAAGAGATCAACGCCGCATACGAGGTTTTGAGCGATCCGCAGAAACGCAAACAGTACGATCAGGTTGGCGATTCGATGTTTGGCGATCAGAGTTTTCACGATTTTAGGCGCACACACGGCGATGCAAACTTCGATCTCAATGAACTTTTTAGTCAATTATTTAGCGGCGGTTTTGGGCAAAAAGGGTTTGACACAGGCTTTGGTTTTGGCGGCGCGAACGCGGACATCAACGCTCGTTTGGCGATCGAATTTGACACGGCGGTGCTAGGCGGCGAGCGCAGTTTCACGATCGACGGCGATTCGATGAACATCAAAATTCCCGCTGGCATTAGCGATGGCGAAACGATGCGCGTGCGTGGTCGCGGCAAGCAGATTGGACGGCAGCGGGGCGATCTACTGCTCAAAATCAGCGTTGAACCGTCGGCGCAATACTCGCGATCGGGCGATGATCTGACCAAGAGCTTTACCGTTTCGCTTAAAACGGCAATTTTTGGCGGCAAGGTAACGATCAAAACGCTCGGCGGCGATGTAACGCTCAAAGTGCCCGCAGGAACGAAGTCGGCGCAGAAGTTTCGCGTGCGCGAGGCGGGCGTGGTCGGTCGCAAAAGCGGCGTCAAAGGCGATCTCTACCTGATCGCGCAGGTCATCGTGCCCAGCGCCGATTCTCTTGACCCCGCGCTGGTCGAAATGATGCGCGAAAAACTACCGGAGTGAAAAAATGCACAGCTATGACGAACCTGTTTATATGATCAGTATCGTTTCCAGAGTGCTGGAGGTACACCCGCAAACCCTGCGGCAATACGAACGCGAAGGGCTGATCGCGCCCGGAAGATCGAGCGG
Source organism: Campylobacterota bacterium (assembly GCA_025997415.1). GTDB lineage: Bacteria > Campylobacterota > Campylobacteria > Campylobacterales > SZUA-545 > JAIRKM01. The sequence goes on along the minus strand of BNUO01000016.1, from coordinate 15,169 downwards.
CAAGGTGCGGCTGTACTCGCAGCGAAATATCGATGAGATCAAGCTGGTGCTGCGGCTGACACGCGATCTAGGCGTCAATCTGGCTGGCGTCGATGCGGTTTTGAAGCTCAAACGGCAGATTGCGCAGCTTGAAGCCGAAAACGAGGAGCTTAAACGCCGCCTCGCAAATGTCAATGAGCACGGTTCAGTCGTGCCGGGCAAGCAGGTTGTGGCGGCAAAAGAGCGCAAGATTGTCGTCGTCGATCTAGGCGAGTGAGCATTAAAGCGTTTTGGGGTACAATTCCGACCTCATTTATCGGGTGTGTAGCTCAGTTGGTAGAGCAGCTGACTCTTAATCAGCGGGTCTAGGGTTCGAATCCCTACGCGCCCACCAATCTTCAGTCAGGGAACAATCGGTGAGTCGAAAAAAAATCTACAATCCACTATCCAAAGAGGGCGTTGATGATCGTTCGATCATTAGCGGTAACCCGACAGGACTTGTTGAACTGACAAAAGTTAAGTATCAATGGGCGATCAATATCTGGGATCTAATGCTTGCAAATACTTGGTTTCCAAAAGAGGTAGATATGACGACGGACGCAAGAGATTATAAGTCTCTTAGCGTTGATGAAAAACGAATGTATGATCTCGTATTGAGCCAGCTAATTTTTATGGATTCAATTCAAACAAATCAGCTTCAAGACAACATCAATCCGTTTATCACCGCTCCGGAAATCAATGTTTTAGTTGCGCGGCAGAGTTTTGAAGAAGCATTGCATAGCAGCAGTTACGCCGTGATGGTTGAAAGCATTAGTCAAAACACCGAAGAGATCTACGATATGTGGCGAAAAGATCCGATTTTGTATCGTAAAAATAGCTATATTGCCAGCGTTTATGATGAACTAGTGAGCAATCCAACCGACGAGATGAAAGTGCTGGCAATGTATGCCGTACAGATACTAGAAGGGATCTATTTTTATAGCGGTTTTACGGCGATGTACACGCTGGCAAGAGCGGGGAAAATGCTCGGCAGCGCACAGATGATCAGATTTATTCAACGAGATGAAATTAGTCATCTTTTGATGTTTCAAAATATGCTCAACTCGCTTCGCAAAGAGCGACCGGAACTTTTTACAAAAGCCGTAGAAGATCGCGCTTATCAGATGTTTGAAGATGCGACAAAGATGGAGATCGAATGGGGTCAGCACATATCCAATAACAAGATATTGGGTTTTACCGATCAGATCATCGATCAGTACATTAAATATCTCTGCGATAACCGCCTAAAAGCCGTACAGCTTAAACCGCTATACAATGTCCAACATCCGATCAAATGGGTTGATAAGTTTAGCCAGTTTAACGAACAAAAATCCAATTTCTTTGAATCAACTGTCAGCAACTATTCCAAAGGGAGCTTGAGCTTTGATGATTTTTAGTATTAAACACAAAAGGCAGCAGCAATGACACTTGGCGAACTGATGACAGTCAAAACGACTCACAAAAAAGATGAAAAATCCGATCAGCCGATACGATTGTTTCACCTGTCGCATAACGATCTAGATGGTTATAGCTGCCAGATGATCACCAAACGATTTTTTCCAAAAACACATTTTTTTAATAGCGGCTACGGGCAGGAGGTGAGCGCGAAGCTTAATGCAATTGGCGATCAGCTTAGATGGCATACGAATTTTAACGCTAACGAGCAGAGGATTTTACTAATTAGCGACATTAACATCACAAAAGATGAGTGTAAATTAGCAGAGTCGATCGCACAGGAATCCGATACAACGCTCTACCTTCTTGATCACCACAAGAGCGGCGAGGCGCAGGCGCGTGAGTTTAAGTGGTATTTTTTGGATAATGAACGGTGCGCCACCAAGATCACATACGACTGGTGTAAAGAGCGGTTTCCACAGAGCGCTGCGGCGAAAGATAGCATAGTTGCAGAGTATGTTGAATGCGTTAATGTTTATGATCTATGGAAGAGCGAAGATAAACAGCGGTTTGAGTTTGGCAAAGTACTTAACCGCTTGGTGATGGAAGCGCGAGAGATCGGGCAGTTTATGTTTGGCGATCGTGATAATGAATACCGTTTGAGCCTACTTGAAGATGCGTTAAAGTTCTTGGACAACTACCGCAATATCGAATTAGACGATCATCTACTTTCCATAAAAAAACATTATCTTTCTGAGGGCAAAGCGAGTGATACGATCGACAATTTAACAGCAAAATATGTCGTAACGCTTTTAATCAAAAACCGCGATCGCTTTACAATTCATTACGGCGAATACAAAGGACTTTTGACCTATCAGATTGGTAATAGTAGCATACTAGGAAATGAGTTTTTGCAGAGCTGCCCGGATTATCATTTTTTTATGGATGTCAACAAAAACGGCAACACAAGTTTGCGAGCAAATAACGCATTAGATGTTAGTGCTATGGCATCGAAACTCTTTGGCGGCGGCGGGCATGCAAACGCATCGGGCGGACGGATTATCGGATTTAGAGATGTCTATACATATGAGCAACTGCGCGATCGTATCAGACCGATTTTGGAAGCCGTTTAAGCTACCTTAAAACGATGTGCAATACAATCGACATGTTCGTTTAGAAAACGAAACACCATTGTGAAGGGGACTCCTTTGAAGAGCCTGCCGTTTTACAAAAAGCGATATATCGTTATGGCGATCATCGCTGCGTTTTCGTTGATTTTGCCGTTTATCAGGATCAACGATCATCACATTTTTCTCTTGTCTTTCGACCACAAGCGACTTGAGCTGGTCGGTATCGCTTTTGATATGCAAGAGTTTTACCTTATGCCGTTTCTGGTGATGTTTCTGTTTCTGTTTATCCTTGCGATCACGACTTTTGGCGGTCGTGTCTGGTGCGGCTGGGGCTGTCCGCAGACGATCTTTCGCATTATCTACCGCGATCTGATCGAAGGAGCGCTCTTTAAGCTGCGTCGTCGCGCTAACAAACAAAAGTCAATCGACTACTCCAAGCCTTTAAGCCGAGTGAGCAAAACCATCGCAGTTCTCATCTGGTCGGCGCTTGCATTTGTCGCGGCGTCAAATCTTACATGGTACTTTGTGCCGCCCGAAGATTTTTTTGTCTATATCCAATCGCCTGCCGATCACCCGATTCTCGTCGGAATGGTGCTGATCGCCGCGCTTTTTCTGATCTACGATGTTACAAAACTGGGCGAGTCGTTTTGCGCCTACATCTGTCCCTATGTCCGCGTCCAATCCTCTATGTACGATCGCGACACGATCTACACCATCTATGACGAAAAACGCGGTGGCACGATCTACGGCGAGGGCGGCGCGAAGGTCGATAAACACGCTATTAACGGCGATTGTATCGGCTGTGAGGCGTGCGTACTGATCTGCCCGTCGCACATCGACATTCGAAAAGGGCTTCAGCTTGAGTGTATCAACTGCCTTGAGTGCTCTGACGCCTGCGCGACAGTGATGGGCAAAGCTGGCAAGCCAAACCTGATCAACTGGACGAGCGCGAGAGAGAGTACGGGCGGCGGCAAGACGCGGTTTTTGCGCTTCCGTACAGTCGCGTACGCTGTGCTTCTCGTGGGCGTTTTGGTTGCGCTTGCGCTGATGAGCGGCACGAAAGAGACGATGCTTCTTAACATCAACAAATCAAATCGCGTTTATAAGATTGACGAGGTGCGCGAGGGAACAAACAGACGAGTGATCAACGACTACATCTTCCTCGTTTCCAACACAAGCGCGGTCGATCACACCTACTATTTTGAGGTGCTTGATCCTGTTGCGGTAAAGATTAAATCGCCACTTTCGCCTTTTGTGGTTAGCGCCGATAGCAAAGACAAGGAGATTGTAGAGTTGTACAGCGATGAACTATTGAGCGATCGCGCAGATGGCGATACGCTCATCAAAGTACATATCCGCGCCTATGCTATCGACGATCCTAGCGTAGAGGTGTTTCGTGAAGCGATCTTTGCGTATCCACCAAAAAGTAAATTGGGGCTTTGATGTTTGAAGAACATTTGATCGATATATTCTCGCAGTCGCCGCTGTTTATCAGCTTTCTTGCGGGAATACTCAGCTTCTTGGCTCCTTGCGTACTGCCGATGGTACCGGCTTATGTATCTTACATCTCGTCTCTGTCGATTAGTAAGATCAAAAATGGCGATCGGCTAAACACAAAAGAGCATATTCATCTAGTGATCACCGCCGTACTATTTGTGCTCGGTTTTTCTGCGGTGTTTATCACCTTTGGAGCGTTGATCGATCTTGTGATCTACAAACTCTTTGTGCATCCGATAGCCAAGATTGTTGCGGGCGCGATCATCGTGGTTTTTGCGTTTCACTTTATGGGAGTTTTCTCGTTGCGATTTTTGAGCTTTCAGAAGCAGACGACACTGACAACCAAGATCGCATTTCTCTCGCCGTTCGTGCTGGGGCTTAGTTTTGCGCTGGGTTGGACGCCTTGCACAGGTCCCATACTTGGCGCGATTATGACAATGAGCATTCAGCAGCAAGAGGGCGGAGTTTTGCTAATGAGCCTCTACTCGCTGGGGCTTGGCGTACCGTTTATCTTGATCGCATTTCTGACAACGGCGATCTTTCGTCTGCTCGATCGCGTGAAAAGATACTACAAGCTCATCGAGATTTTGACAGGCGTTTTACTGCTTATTATGGGCGGTATGACGCTGTACGATGGTATATACGAAGAATGGCAGTTATTAACACTATGATCAGGGTAAAATCTCACAAGTTTAGCCTCCTAAGAAACTTCAAAAACTCCATTGAAGGTTTTGTGGAGGTTACGCGCAATGAAAAGCCTATGCAAGCAGAACTTTTGTGCTTTGTCATCGGTGTTGTGGCGATCATTTTTCTACCGCTTTCATTTCTGCCAAAAGCCATTCTTTTTATATCGCTTTTTTTGCCGATCGGCGCGGAAATGATTAACTCAGCGATCGAGCGGGTTGTCGATCTTGCAAGTCCGGAATATCATCTTTTAGCAAAAGCTGCCAAAGACGCAGGAAGCGCTATTGTATTGATTGCGATCGTAATAACTGCGCTAATCTGGGCAACCGTTTTGTATGTAACAATTTGCAGTTAGGAGAGCCAAAATGCTAATTACCAACGCATTGCTGATTGACGCAGAAACGGAAAAAAAAGGCGCTTTGCGTATTAAAGACGGCGCGATTGAAGCAGTCGGCGATCTATCGGCGCAAAGCGGCGAGGAGACGCTTGACGCACAGGGCAAATGGCTGATTCCGGGCGTTGTCGATATGGATTTTCACCTCTGCGACCCGGGTCATAAGCGGATCGAAACCATCAGCGAATCCACTAGCAGCGCAATTTTGGGCGGGATCACGACCATTTTGGCTTCGCCCGATACCACGCCGCCGATCGACAATGAAACAGTCGTCGAATATATCCTGACCAAAGCCGCCGCCTCAAATGGTGCGCGACTCCTGCTTTCTGGCGAAATTGCTAAAGGCACACAAATAAATAACATTGCTAAGCTTTTTGCGGTTGGCGTGCGGGCGATCGAAGGCAGAAGTGCGCTCGACGGCAATGTCCTGCGGCGGGCGTTTGAGTATGCTCTAATGGCGGGCAAGCCGCTTGCGCTGATCTGTGAAAATCCGGCGATCGACGGCAGCGGAGTAATGCACGAGGGCGAGATCTCGGCGCGGCTTGGGCTGCCGGCATTGAGCGATTTTGGCGAGAGTAGCGAAGTGGCGCGGGTTGCCGAGCTTGCGAGGGCGATCGGCGCGAAAACGCTGATCAAAGCGGTTAGCGCAGCCTCGTCGCTGGGCGTATTGCGACCAAACAACAAACTCTGGCTACAAGTGCTTTTGCCGCACCTGTTGCTGACCGACAGCGACTGCTGGGGCTTCAATACCGCCTGCAAAATCTTTCCGCCGTTGCGTTCTGGCGACGATCAAGCGGCGCTGCTTGAGGCGACAAAGGGCGGCGAAAATCTTGTGCTTTCAAGCGGACATTTGTCGCAGGACGAAAGCTCGCGCGATCGCCCGTTTGAACTCGCGGGCGCGGGTATGGACACGGCGGGGATTTTCATCAGCCTCGCATACACCTATCTGATCGCCAGCGGCAAATTGACGGCGCACGAGTTTGTCCGCGCCGCGTCGCTTAACCCTGCGCGACTGCTTGGCGAGCCGTGCGGCGCGCTTGCGGCGGGGCTTCGCGCCGACCTTGTGCTCTTTGATCCAAACGCAAAGCGCGTTGTTGCCTCGCGCGATGGGGTTGCACGCAACTACTGGAGTGGCAAAACGCTTGATGGCGCGGTTGCGGCGGCGTTTGTGGGCGGAGCGCGAGTTCTTTAATCGACTTGCGAATACAATACGCGCCTTCGTTTCAGTCGGGACGTGGCGCAGCTTGGTAGCGCGCACCCTTGGGGTGGGTGAGGTCGCAAGTTCGAATCTTGTCGTCCCGACCAGCTAATTATGATCAAAAGTGATAGCCTGCGGTAATTCCAAACTCCCCGTTTTCAAGTTCGCCCCAAAACATTAGCGAGAGGTTAGCGGCAGGTTTTGCGGTGATATGCGCCGTTTGTCCGCGCCATCGATTTTGCGCCTAGATATAGCAATGAATCGCGGCGATCGACACTAAAACGGAGCGAAAAAAGCTCCAGCGAACCGCCGTAAAACGCATTTAGGCGTTGCGAACCACTTTCTGTCGCCGCCTCGCCGAGCGCAAAAAGGCTCACTTCTCCAAACTGCCGCGAAACGCCCAAACCAAACTCGCCGATCGGTTTTGGCGCATTGTTACCATCGCTGGTTTCATAAGCAAGGCGCAAGCGATACGAGAGCGGTTTATTGAGCAAAAAACGGTTATTTAATGATTCAATATGCAGCAGATCGAACTTTTTTAGCAGCAGTTTCTCATCTGTTTTTCGCACGATCGCGCTAAAGATTTGGCGTTAAATTGAGGTGGTATTCGATCAAGCTGCGCCCCTCTATGATATTGTAAGCTTCAATCATTTTCCAATAATCTACGATCTGATAACTGCCGTTAAATCCGCCTGAAAGACCGTTGTAAGCATAGCCCATTGCGCTTACTTTGTCGGGGATTTCCGCCATAAAACTGAGGGTTTTTGAAAACATTGTATTGCTGCCGTGAAAGAGCAAAAATGTATGCCCAAAATAGCTCATTGGCGCACCCATAAACGAGGCGGCGAACACAAGCGAAACAGAAGTCGGCTGCGGATCGCTTACTGAACTGTTTAGATCGTCGCAAACAACATTCATAAATGAAATCTCGCTGGGATTCTGCGCTAATTGTTCAAGCAGTTTTGCGCGAATTGCAACTCGATCGCTATTGGGTGAAGCGGTAGCAATATAATCGATTAAACTATCCGCATATTCGCCTTGATCGTGTAATAAACCCGCGCGAATTTCGTTGTAGTTATAAAGAAAATGATATTGTAAATGATAATGAAATTGAGGCAATGTAGAAAAGTGTTATGTTGATTGTCTTTCTTTGTTGTTTTGAACGCTTCTGCCATTCTGAGCCGAAGGCGAAGAATCTCATCGAAGCCTCTAAAGACGGACATAGATTCTTCGCTTTGCTCAGAATGACAGGGGAATGAGATTATCGGGCAATGGCCGGCAGACGCGCATAAACGGCATAAAACGACCATTAAAGCCGTTCAATAAGTGTGTTTAGCCTTGCGCGATCGCCCACGCAAGCTGTTCGACAGGTGCGGCGGCGGCGAGCGGCGGCGGTGGAGCAAAGCCCAGAAACTCCAGCGCCTTGCGCATCGTCTCGGCTCTGTTTTCAATGCCGATCGGCTGCGCTAAGTTTTGCTTGGAGAGTTTCGCGCCATCGCTGCCAAGCACAAGCGGCAGGTGCGTGTAAGCGGGCGTAGCAAGAGCCAGCAGTCGTTGCAGGTAGATTTGTCGCGGTGTGGAGTCGAGCAGATCCGCGCCCCGCACTACTTCGCTTATGCCAAACGCTGCGTCATCAACAACGACGGCAAGTTGATATGACGGTTCTGCGCCGCGCCATAGCACAAAATCGCCCACTTCGCGCCCCACGCATTGCGCCACTTCGCCGCACAATCGATCGCAAAAGCTGATCGTCTCATCGGTTGTGCGAATGCGAGTTGCGGCGGGCGCGGTGCGATCGATGGCGGCGGTGCATTGCGCCGTGTGCGGTCTGCCAGCAAGCGCTTTGCGCGAACAGCGACAAGAGTAGGTTAGCCCCTGTTTTTGCAAAAGCTCCAGCGCCTGCCGATACGCCTCTAACCGCTCGCTCTGATAGACCACCGCGCCGTCCCAAAACAGTCCGTACGCCTCCAGCTGCGTCAAGATAGCAGCGGTTGCTCCGCGCACAACGCGAACGCGATCGATATCCTCGATCCGCAAAAGCCACGATCCGCCCTGCCTTTTTGCGCTGACAAAACTGCCGACAGCGGCGATGAGCGATCCGAAGTGCAACGCGCCGCTAGGCGTTGGCGCGAATCGACCGATGACGCGCACTATGCCAAGTGCCGCCGATTGGCGATGAGTGAGTGGAAAAACGCAAGCAAGATAAACGCCGCGCTGATCGTGCCCGTGATGATTTCGCTCACATGCCAAAAGATTTTGACAAACATAATGAGCGAAAGCGCAAAGATCGCGTAGTACGCGCCGTGTTCGAGGTAGCGGTATTTTGCGAGTGTGCCGCGTTTGACGAAGAAGATCGTCAGCGATCTGACAAATAGCGCGCCGACGCCGAGACCGAGCATAATGACAAAGATGTTTTCGCTTAATGCAAACGCGCCGATCACGCCGTCGAGCGAAAAGCTGGCGTCAAGTACCTCAAGGTAGATGAAGCCGAAAACGCCAACGCGGGCGGCATCGTGCGGGAAGAGGTTGTCTACCTTGTGGATCACCTCAAACGCCAGTACGCCAGAAAAGTACGCGATTCCTGCGGCGACGCTGTCCGTCCAGTACAAGATGGCAATGCCAACGAGCGTTGAGTTGATAAGCGTGATCGTTGCGATCTCGCTTGCCTTGCGAACGAGCAGGTTGTGCTCCCAAAACCCAATCCAAAAAACCTTGCGCGAATTATCAAAGTAGAAGCTCTGCGCAACCATTAGCAAAAACGCGCCGCCGAAGGCGAAGATGAGATCCTCGCCGCCCTTTAACTCCTCCGCGTATTGCTTTGGATCACTAAATGCAAAATAAAAGGTGTTGTACAGACTCATATCGCTAACCGCCCATACGAGGACAACTGGAATGATGAACCTTATGCCAAAAACAGCGATCGGAATGCCCCACAAGATAAATCTGCGTTGCCAAATCGGATCCATTCCCATTAGCACTTTGGCATTGACGACCGCATTGTCAAACGATAGAGAAACCTCCAGCAGCACAAGCAGCATAACCGTGTATAGTCCGCTAAATCCCCAAAAAATCCACGCGATCGCCAGTGCGACCGCCAGAACCAAATATGAACCCCAGAAGTGTTTAATCATTGAAGTATTCGCTTGCCTTGCTTAGTAATTTTTGGTAGATCGCGTCAAAGTCGTGTCCAAACACCCTCGTATCGCCCAGCGCGGTGATAAAGTTGGTATCGCCGATCCAGCGCGGCACGAGGTGAAGGTGAATATGTTCGGCAATGCCCGCGCCGCCCGCAATGCCCAGATTCATTCCGATATTCACGCCCTTTGCGCCAAAGTACTCCTTGAGCAGCCGTACGCCGTTTTGCGCCAAGCGGCTGATGTGCAGCCAGACGGCAGGCTCCAGCGCCTCAAGCGCGTCTGTGTGCAGGTGCGGGACGATCATAAAATGACCCGGCATATACGGATAGAGATTCATCACGATAAAACAGCGATCGTCGCGGTATAGCACACGATTTTTCGCGTCGTTTTCGGGGTTTGTCGAAATGTCGCAAAAGACGCAGCCATCGCGTTTTGAGCCGTGATACTCTGTGCGCCAAGGCGCGTATAGGTACTCCACAAAAACCTTTCTAAAGCGTTGCCAAAATGCCGCTCTTTGGCAGCAACGAGGCGCGATCGTAGGCGAAAATCCGCTTGCCGTCAATGAGATCGTACTTCCAGATCGGAGCGTTTTTCTTGAAATCTTCCACAAAATCGTCCAGCAGTTCCAGCGCAACTCGTCTTTTGGGCGAGGCGATCGCGGCGGCGTAAGAGCTTTTGCCGATCGGTACATCGCCTTCGCTGTGCGCCATAAAGATCGTTGCGCCCCGTGCGGCGGCTCGTGTTTGCCAGTCGTCAAACCAGCGCTCTAGCAGCGGGCGGTAGATGTCAAAACTAAGCGCACTAATGCCGTTTTCATCGCGCGCTGTGCCGACAAAGAGGGCGAATGCGCCCATATTTTTTGCGGAGACGATCGCGTGCCATTCGCCAATCAGCGCCGAAATCTCCAATCCGCCCTGAAATATGCTCACCATCTACGATCAGCCTCCGCATACGGGCGGCAAAAGCGCAACGCGATCGCCGTCGCTAAGCGCAAACGACAGATCGGAGACGAGTTTGTCATTGACAGCTACGGCGCACTTTTCCAGCCACGGACGAACGCGCTCATCAAGCGAAAGCACACGGGCTAATTCGCCCAAACTTTTCGCTTCAAACTGTGCGCTCTCGCAACCGATGGGACCCAAAAATTCAACGATTATCATCTAATGATGATAGTCCAAGAGCGTTTAAGCCCTTAACGCCTCTTGCAGCACGCCCTCGCGCAGTCCCTCGTCAAAAACCGCGATCGCCTCAACGCCCAATCTGACGATGAAGTGGCGGAGGATCGCCGCGCCGCACAAGATAAGATCGCCGCGATTTTTGCCTGTCAGCAGATCTAGCTCCGTCTTTTGAAGCGAACGAAGCCGCGCGTGAAGTTTGTCGATCTCGTCGATCGTTAGCTGCGTGCCATTGACAATCTTTTTGTCGTAACGATCAAATGTCAGCCCCAGTTTGATCGCCGCAAGCGTTGTGGGCACGCCCGCTGTGGCGGCAACGGTTTTTGGCTGCGCAAACTCGCCAAAAGCGCAGACAAAATCGTCAAGCGCTCCAAGCTCTTGCTCCAAAAACCGCTCGGTTTCGATCGCGTTTAACGACCGCTCGAAAAGCGTAACAATGCCGATCGGAAGGCTCACGAAGCGCTTTGCCTCGCTGTCAAAATAGACCGCCTCGCTCGACGCGCCGCCGATGTCGATAACGATAAACGGCGCGGAAAAACCAAACTGTTCAGCCGCCTTAGCGACTGCGTTTGCCGTCAAATGCGCCTCTGTTTTGGCGCTGATGATACGAAACTCAATGCCCGTCTGATCGCGCAGCGTTACGATCGCCGCTTCGCGGTTGTGCGCCTGCCGAAACGCCTCCGTTGCCACCGCCGCGATCTCGTGCCCCGCGAAGTCAAAAGAGGCTTTCGCGCCGCTAATCGCCTCTGCGATCCGCGCAATCGCCGCGCTGCCGATCACGCCCGTATGGACGAGATTTTCCGCCGTGCGCACCACGCTCTGCGCCTCCCAGAGCGGCTCACCGCCACTCGTTGCCGCTAAAAAACGAATCGTATTTGAACCCAAGTCGATCGCTATCAAAGCGCACCTTCGTGAAAAATACCCAATTTTACAGCGTTTGGCATATAACAACGAGCTTAGTGGCTGATCGCTACAATCCGCAGATGATCAAGTCGTTCAAAAATAGAGAAACCGAAAAGATTTTTCAAGGCGTTGTTTCGCACAAGTTTCCGTTTGATATTCAGACTCGCGCTTTCAATAAACTAACCGCGTTGCACATCGCGGAGTCGATCGACGATCTCAAAAACCCGCCTTCAAACCATCTTGAACTGCTAAGAGGCGATCGCGCGGGGCAGTTTTCGATTCGCATTAACGACAAGTATCGCCTCTGTTTTAGCTGGATTGACAACAGTGCCGAAGAGGTCGAAATTGTCGATTATCATTGACATTGTGTATTCCGTAGTATAGAATACAGAATAGACTAAATGGAGGAAAGTATGACACAACAGATACCGCTCGAACATATGGGCACGATTCTTGAGGAGGAGTTTATGATTCCCTACGGCTTGTCGCAAAACGCGCTTGCTCGCGCGATCAATGTCCCGCCAAGCCGCATTACCGATATTGTCAATGGGCGGCGCAAGATCACGGCGGATACCGATCTGCGTTTGACGAAACTGTTTAGACTTTCCGAAGGCTATTTTCTGCGATTTCAAGAACGCATTGACACGGTGATCGCAAAACGAGCGATTCTTTCTGATCTAGAACGAATTGTGCCGATCGGCGAAAAGGCGGCATAGATGAAACTAGGCGTAAATATCGATCATATTGCGGTGTTAAAGGCGGCGCGGAGGGTGGGCGACCCCGATACGCTTCAGGCGGTCTATGTTGCGGCGCAAAACGGCGCGGATCAGATCACGATCCATCTGCGCGAGGATCGGCGGCATATTGACGATTACGACGCGGAGCGGATCGTGCAAAACTCTCCGATCGCCGTGAATATGGAGTGCGCGTTAAACGAATCGGTCTTGGAGATTGTCGCCGCTTTTGCGCCCGCGCGAGTAACGCTTGTGCCCGAAAAGCGCGAGGAGGTTACGACCGAAGGTGGGCTGGACGCGGCAAATAACGGCGATCGCCTCAAAAACGCCGTCGCAAAACTTCGCGATCGCTCTGTCGCCGTTTCGCTTTTTATCGAGCCGAGCGAGGCGCAGATTGACGCGGCGCAGGAGGCGGGCGCGGATATGGTGGAGTTTCACACGGGTCGTTACGCGAACCTCTGGGCGATGCTAAACGGCAATCTTGCGCGAACGCCGTACGCTCCCGCCGAGTTTGCCGCGCTTGATCGCCGTGCGCTCCTTGAGGCGCTGAAGGCGGAGACCAAACGGCTGCGAGCTGCCGCTGTGGTTGCGCACGAGGCAGGACTGAGCGTGGCGGCGGGGCACGGTCTGAACTACCACAATGTCGGGGCGATCGCAAAAATGGCGCACATTGAGGAGCTAAACATTGGGCAGAGTATCGTGGCGCGATCGGTCTGGGTTGGGCTGGCGCAGGCGGTTGGCGAAATGCGGGAACTGCTGCGATGAAAACCGTCGCGATCAGCATTGGCGACTTGGGTGGCGTTGGTTTTGAGATCGCTCTTGCGGCGCACGATGAGGTCGTCAAACTTGCGCGTCCGATCTACTGCGTTTCGTCCGAAATGGCGCACGAGGCGGCGAGGCTTTTGGGGCGCGAACTGCCGCACGATTTTGACTGCGAGGGCAATGAGGCGAAGTTTGCGATCCGCGTCGGCGCGATCGACGCAAACGCGGGCAGGGCGAGTTTTGAGAGCTTTGTACAGGCGGTCGATCTGGCGGCAAGCGGCAAGGCGGACGCGGTTGTAACGCTGCCGATTCACAAAGCGGCGTGGAAGGCGGCGTCTTTGGCGTATCGCGGGCATACCGACTATCTGCGCGAGCGGTTTGGCGAGGGTGTGATGGCGCTGGGTTGCGCCCTGCGGTTTGTGCTTTTTTACACCGATCATATTCCGCTTTGCGAGGTTGCGCCGCTGGTACGCGCCGAACTGCTTACGCCGTTTCTCGTGCGGGTTGCCTCTCTTGTCAAATCGAGTCCGATCGGCGTTTTGGGGCTAAATCCGCACAGCGGCGATCACGGCGCGATCGGAACGGAAGACGGCGAAGTAGAACTTGCGATCGCGGCGGCAAACAGAGCGGTTGGCGCGGAGCGGTTCGTGGGCGCGATTGTCCCCGACGCGGCGTTTAGTCCAAAGGCGATCGCGCAGTTTCCTGTGATTGTCGCGCTCTATCACGATCAGGGTTTAGCGCCGCTAAAAGCGCTGTTTTTTGAGGAGAGTATCAATGTAACTTTGGGACTGCCGATCGTGCGAACCAGCGTCGATCACGGCACCGCATTTGACATCGCCTACCAACACAAAAACCCCAGCACAAAGAGCTATACTAACGCGATCAAAGAGGCGATCTCGCCTTTTTGTCGATGCTTTTCTAGCGAAAAGTCTCAACGAAATGGCTGACTAGTACAGCGGCATAAATCATTCTAAAGGATCAAAAATGTATCAACAACCGATCAAACCATATAAAAAATACCTTTGTGCATTCGGCGACAGCAGATTGGGCAAATCCATAGGGCGGTTTCGCACTCAAGCCAAAAAAATGAATATGCATAATACATATATATATACCGAGCACGAATTAGATAGCGAGTTTTATGCGCATTTCGCTGATAAATTTAAGCTGCGCGGCTTTGGATATTGGTGCTGGAAGCCGCAGGTTATACTGCAAACTTTAGCGCAGATGAATGACGGCGATATATTATTATATGCTGACATAGGCTGCCACTTAAATCCCAACGGTCTTAAGCGCCTCGATGAGTATTTTGACATGACAAACAGTTCACCGAGTGGACTTTTGGCGTTTCAGATGGATCGTTATTTAGAGAAAATATGGACAAAAGGTGATCTATTTGACTATTTTTCTCTCAGAGATAACGAAAATATTTATAACACGGGGCAAATTCTCAGTGGTGTGATATTTGTCAAAAAATGTGCGTCTGCGCTCACGCTAATTAAATCGTGGCAACAAGTCTATTATGATAATTGGATATTGGTTACTGATGCACCTTCGCATACACCGAATTTTGAAGGTTTTATAGAGAATAGACACGATCAAAGTGTTTTCTCAATACTTGCAAAGCTCAATCAAGCGCCTGTGCTTTCAGAACGCGAAATTTGGGCAAGCAATTTTAATGATTTGCATGATAAACCAATACTTGCCAAACGCGATAGGCTTTTTGAGGTTACACTTGCACCGTATATCAAGTGGAGCGTGCCTAAAGAGGCGTTCGAGGCGGGTGCGATTACGCTTGTGTCGTATATCAAGTGGCGCACACAACGCAGATATAAGCGAACGGCAGAAAAAATTCGCAGATTTCTTAGGCGTTTTTAACGGTAAATTGTTGGCAGGGACAATTCTGAGGCTACTTTTGAGCCTCAGAATCTCATCAAACACATCTCCCAAACCTCGCTTCTTCTCCGAAATTGGGCTATACTCTACAGATTAGACAGATCAGATCAGGAGGCACACTATGAAACTCTTTAGACTGCTTTTACTCTTTATCGTCAGCGCAGTTTTATCATTCGCAGCAGCAGGTAAGTTCGCCGCAGTAGGCGGTGAAGTTACTATCCATCGTGGCGATTCAAAGCTCGTTGC
>BNUO01000015.1 GCA_025997415.1 Campylobacterota bacterium | reverse complement strand
CTCCAGCGAGCAATCGCACAAACGCCCCGAAGCCGCAAGAAATGCAAGGGTATATGCGAAGCATACAGTGCAACCGCGTGGCGGTTTCTTTGCCTTCTTTCTTGCCCGCGCAAGAAAGAATGGTCGCGTGCGCCAAAGGCGTATGCGAAACCTCTCTTTGTGTTTTGAAGAATCCAACACAGCCGTTTCGTTTCGCCCAACATAACAGTATGCGTACGAATTGGCTTTTCTACGCAATTTCAGCGATCAACCAGTAGCATTCAGACCAGATTTTGTAAAGGTTTTTGGTTGAAAGCTCTTACTATTTGCGCCTCTTGTCTCTCGGCGTTGCTGGTTACCGCATGTTCTGCGCCGCAACCGAATTTACCCGAATGGATCAAAAGTCCGCAGAGTGCAGAAGGTGAGTTGTGCGAGATCGGAAGCGGTGCGGGCGATCGGATTGCAACTATCGAGGCGAAAGCGAATTTGGCACGAACGATCAAAACGCAAATCGCGAGCGAAATAACCTTACAGCAAACTTCACACGGCACTACTTTTGAATCTATTTCAACACACAAAGCAGAGGCGATGATCGCCAATTCATATATCACCCACAACGAAACGATCGGCGATATAACATATCTGCGTTTGTGCGTTAAACCAACTTTAGCAAAGGATATTCAATGAGAGCGTTAGCATTGCTATTTTTAATGGCAGTTTTTGCATTTGCGGAGGTTAAAACATTTACGCAGAGCGTTACGCAGGTGATCGGCGATTCACAATCGGCTGATGACGCACGCAAAGAAGCAATCAAAAAAGCACAAGCGAACGCGCTTAGAGAAGCGGGGGAGTTTATCGTTACACAAACTACGCTCAAAAACAATCAATTAACTAGCGATGAGGTCGAGGCAATTTCGGCATCGATTGTTAAAACAAAAGTAATCGATCAAAAGAAATATCTGTGCGGCG
Source organism: Campylobacterota bacterium (assembly GCA_025997415.1). Taxonomy (GTDB): domain Bacteria; phylum Campylobacterota; class Campylobacteria; order Campylobacterales; family SZUA-545; genus JAIRKM01. The sequence goes on along the minus strand of BNUO01000015.1, from coordinate 30,114 downwards.
ATAACATTTGCTGGGATATAACAGTTGAATCGCAAATCGATTCGGCTTCTATCTCCGAACAGGTCGAAAAAATCCTAAAACATCGTGAGACACAAGTGAAACTTGAACAGACAGAAAAAGATAAACAGGATTTGACTGATGAAAACAAACGGCTGGCGCAGGAAAAACTAGAGCTTCAACAAAAGATAGAAAATCTAATGAATCAAGCCGCAAACAAGACGGAAAATACCGCACAACCTACGGTAAAAGAGAGCAAGGCGACACGGCAAGAGATCGATCAATATACCCAAGCGATTAAGAAAACACCAAACGAACCATTGAATTATATCTATCGCGGCTTGCTATACGGCGAACTTGGCGATCACTCAAAAGCGATCGCGGACTATACGCAAGCGATCAAGATCGATCCAAACGATGCAAGGATTTATTACAATCGCGGCAATTCGTATGACGATCTTGGCGATCAATTAAAAGCGATCGCCGACTATACGCAAGCGATCAAGATCGATCCAAACCTTGCATGGGCTTATTACAATCGCGGCAATTCGTATGCCAATCTTAGCGATTACGCAAAAGCGATCGCCGACTACACGCAGGCGATTAAGATAGATCCAAACTTTGCATGGGCTTATAACAATCGCGGCAATTCGTATGGCATGCTTGACGATCACTCAAAAGCGATCGCAGACTACACGCAGGCGATCAAGATCGATCCTAAACTTGCAACGGCTTATTACAATCGTGGCTATTCGTATGCCGAACTTGGTGATCACTCAAAGACAATCGCGGACTATACACAAGCAATTAAGATCGATCCAAACTATGCAAAGGCTTATTACAATCGCGGCGTTTCGTATGCCAATCTTCGCGATTTCAAAAAAGCAACGAGAGACGCTCGCAAAGCGTGCGAGCTTGGAGATTGCAAACTGTTGCAGTATATGGGCAAAAACGGTTTTATTAGCGATTAACGGCGTGATCGTGTCATTTCTGAACAATCCCTCGCGGTAGTAGCGAGGGTCGGTGAAGAATCTCAAAACTAACACAGATACTTCGCTAACGCTCAACATGACAAGAACCGAGTTGTCATTCTGAACGAAGTGAAGAATCTAACGCGGTAGAGATTCTTCTTCGCTTCGCTCCTCAGAATGACAATGGGGCTTCGCCTCAATATGACACGGAAGGCGCTCAATATGACAAGAGATGGCAAAAAAGCGTGAAAAATTGAAGTTGCTTTTAGGCTTCTTTAAGGTATAGGCTCTGTTTTAAGAGCTTTCGTAGTACAATCGCGCACTTTTTTTAAGGATTAGATATGTCACGCAAATGTTCGCTCACAGGTAAAACCCGTCTCGTAGGCAATCGCGTCAGCCACGCCAACAACAAGAAAAAGCGGGTTTTCAATGTCAATGTTCGCACCGTTCGCATAGCTCTTGAGGACGGCACGACGCGCAAAATCAAAATCGCGGCTTCCACTCTGCGCACACTACGCAAAACCTCCAAGTAAGCTTCGTTTAAGGCGATGCTTGGACGCCTAAAAGAGTTTCTGCATTGGACAACTGCCGCGCGTCCGGAGGTGGATATAGACAATGAGATCTATAGCCATCTTCGCCCGTTTCGCATTCCGATCATCCTTATCATCATCATCTCAATGATCGGCACGCTTGGCTATGTGGCGATCGACGATATGTCGCTGATCGACGCTTTCTATCAGACAGGCATCACCTTTACGACCGTTGGTTTCGGCGAAGTCGCACCCATCTCGGACGAGGGCAGGGTCTTTACGATCGTGCTGATCATATTGGGTTTTGCGGTTTTCACCTTCTCGCTTGGTATGCTTACCGAAGTACTGGGGCGCGGTCAGATCATTTCACTCTTCAAGGAGCGATCAATGCTATACAAAGTTGCAAGGCTCAAAAACCACTTCGTCATCTTTTTTCACAACGAATACGCCGCTGAACTAGCGCACCAACTCCGCGCCGCGCATATGCCGTTTGTGGTTGTCGATGGCGGCGAAAACTTTCTCAAAGAGGCGGAGGCGCACAAGTATCCGTACTACATCAACGAAGCTCCGCACCTAGATACTGCGATCTTGAAAGCCCATGTCTCCAGCGCAAAAGGGGCGTTTTGCCTTAGCCGAAACATCTCCGACAATATCGCCATGATCGGCACGCTTCGCCTCTACGAGCGCGAACTGGGGCGCAAACCGTTTCGCATTCTGGCAAGCTGCGAGGATCAAAAAGACGCCGAAAAGCTCAAAAAGCTGGGCGCGGACAATGTGGTTAGCCCCACAACGCTAATGGCGCAGCGGCTAAGCGCGATCGCAATTCGTCCCGATATGGAAAATATGCTTGAGAGCTTTCTCTACCGCCGCGATACGCCGCTGGATATGGAGGAGATCGAAATACCGCGCCACAGTTGGGTGATCTTCAAACGGATCAAAGAGACGCACCTGCGCGAGATTACGCACACAAGTATCGTTGGGATCAAAACCAAAGATGGCAAGTTTCTGCCAATGCCGGGCGGCGAAACGCAGATCATGGTCGATTCGCGGATGATTATCATCGGTACAAGCGAAGGGATTCAGACTTGCCGCAAACTGATTCGCAAAAAAGATCAGCCCGAAGAGCTGCGATATATTTAGCGGTTGCGCTAAGCTGGGTTTTTTGCCTCGCGCTCAACTGCGCCGTTGATCTTTAGTCTGATTGTTTCTATATTTTCTAGCCCGTTGTTATCGACAACTTTGACGGCTATATTGTGCGTTCCTGTTTTGAACGAATATATCTGCTTGCCCTCTTTGTCTAAAAGTACTTGCGGCTTAAATCCGTTGCTTGCGTTATAGGCAAAATCCCAACTATAAAACTCAATGCCATTTTCGCTTTGACCTGCGGCAATAAACTCAATTTTTCGCACTCGTTTTGCGTCAATGCTCAGTTCGTTTATACTAACGGTGATCGCGGGTTTAACGGCAATGGGAATAATACTTTCTACTGTGATTAGCTTGATAATGATATTTTCTTTGTTGCTAAGCCGCGCAACCTCTTCTACTGCGCCTTTGCCAAATGAAAATGCAATGATATATCCGATCGGCAGTTTTGCTGCGATGTTTTTATCAAATAGCTTTTTATCCGATCGCTGAACGGCGGATAAAAAATTGTCGATCACATTGCGCCCGATATTGTCCGATCGTTTTACTTGTATGGGAGCGCCGTCCGCCGCTTTGCCGTCAAGCCCCATGTCGCCGCGCTGTTTAGCGTTTGGCACACCGCCAAACTGCCGCACGATCCAACTTTCAAATTCAAACGCATTTTCATTGCGAAGTTTGTCATAGTCGTATTTGTGCAGCAAAACGGTATATGGACTGCTAATCGCCAATAAACCAAGCTGATTTTGTAGTCTAAACTCTGTAACTTTCACCGCTTGAACCGACTGATCGATACCGATCCATTTGCGATTTAATTTTTCCGCAACGGCGATCGTTGTGCCACCGCCCACAAATGGATCAAGCACCGTGTCGCCCTCGTTGCTTGCCATTAGAATAATGCGTTCCAACAGGGCTTCGGGTTTTTGGGTGGGGTAACCAATGCGCTCTTTTGAAGCTCCTTGCACATTTACAATATCAGTCCAAACATCTCCCAGCATAGTTCCATTGCTATTGTCCAAATAACGCTTAACGCTTGGAATATTATTCTTGCTAAATACAATATAATCATTTGCGAGAAGCAAATCTAGTTTTTGTTGTACCGTTAGCTGTTTTACTGCTTCTTTACCAGCAATTTGTTCAACAATATTATTTGGAACAGCCCAGCTTCTACCTTTATTTGTAGGGTTAATATCTTTCCAAGGCGATCCAGATTCTCCATTTCTAGTATTCGGCGCTGTTAAGTCTCCTAAGCGGAATTGTCCTCGTTTGTCCTCAAATCTATAAAAATCATTTTTATATTTATCGGTGAGCTCAGAATAAATAGGATTGTAGGTGTATTTATTTGATTTTGAATAGTACCAAATCGTGTCGGATATAACAGCCAATTTCTTTTTTGCGTCATTATGTGCGTTTGTTCGTTGCCAAATAATCTCACCGCGAAAATTATCATAACCAAAAATCTTGTCCAAAATATCCACGCGAATATATGCGTTTGCGTGCCAATCACAATGCAAAAAGATCGATCCTGTTGGTTTGAGTATGCGGTGCATTTCTGTAACTCGCTCTTTTAACCACGCGATATAGTGATCCACGCCGCCCGCCCAGCGATCTTGAAAGCTCCGCACTTCGCCCTCATCGCCCCAGATCACCTCGTAGTTACGGTTACTAAAAAACGGCGGATCGAGGTAAATTAGATCAACGCTATCGGGCTCAATCGTCTTGAGTATTTCAAGATTATCGCCAAGAATCAGTTTATTGACCGACACGATTGACAAACCGATCGTCGGTGAAGCTGGCAATATCCACCGTTTCAAAGCTGTGGCGCAGTTGATCAAACAGTCCGGGGCGAGCGCTTTCGAGATCGTGAAGCCACTGTTTGGTCTCGCTTCGCGCGTGCGGCATTTTGACATTCATTGCAAATGCGGGACAGTTTTCGTCGCCTACAACAGGAAAACCGTTTTCACGCGCACACTCGGCAAGCTGCGCCTCACGCACTTTGATCAGCGGTCGCACAACGCGTATATCGTGATCGGCTGCTTTGTAGATCGGCGGCATCGATCGCATTTTCCCGCCGTAAAACAGGCTCATAAAAAAGCTCTCCGCCGCATCGTCAAGGTGGTGCGCCAGCGCCAGCGTGGTGTAACCAAGCCGCTTTGCAACGCTGTACAACGCGCCGCGCCGCATTCGTGAAAAGTAGCTGCAAAAGGAGCTGTTTTCGCGGATATGATCGGGTGCGCTCTCAAAGATGTTGGTCTTTTCGATCTGGTACGGAATGCCGTATTCGGCGCAGTGGGCGGCAATTCGCGTCAAATCCTCGCCCATTCCGTAGTCGATCGTAACCGCCAAAAAATCAAAATTAAACGGCGCGTGCCGCTGTGTGCGCAAAAGCAGGTGCGCAAGGGTTAGCGAATCTTTGCCGCCGCTTAAACCGAGCATAACGCGATCGCCTTCGCCGATCAGGTTGTAGCGCGAGTTTGTCTGCGCGAATGAACGGATCACCCGCTTTGGCAGTCTGGCGATCGGTTCGCTCATTTTGCCGTGTCCAACTTTGCAACCATTCGCAGGATAAAGTCGGCGCTCAGTCTCGCGCTGGAGACAAGAAACTCGTCAAAGTTGAAGCCCGCGTCCATATCCGCCTGATCGGAGATGGCGCGAAGGACGAAATACGGGATCTGAAAGGTCTGGCAGACGCACGCAACCGCCGCCCCTTCCATCTCAACCGCGTCCGCTTTGAACCTCTTTTGTACCCAATCTTTGTGGTCGGGATCGGCGATAAACTGATCGCCCGTTGCGATCACGCCTTTGCCTAGTTTGACGCAAAGCTCACGCGCCGTCTCTTCGGCAATGGTATTGAGCGCGGGATCGGTTGCAAAAAAGTCGCCCGTTTCGGGGATAAATCCGAGCGGGTGTCCAAACGCGGTGATATCCACATCGTGCTGTACGAGCTTTTCGGCATAGATGAGATCGCCGATTTTGAGGCTCTTGTTGATCGCGCCCGCCACGCCTGAAAAGAGCAGCTTGTCGATGTGAAAGTGTTGCTGCATAACCGTCGCCGTTACCGCCGCATTGACCTTGCCGATCCTGCTGTAAGCGACGACAACCTCTCTGCCCTCGTATCTTCCCGTGTGGTATTTGTTGTTGCCGATTGTGTGCGTTTGCAAATTTGTCAGCCGAATGAGTAGTGGCGAAACCTCTTCGGTCATCGCTCCGATAATTCCGATCATCTTAGCTCCTTAAACTTCTTGTATTAGTTGCGAAATCAGGCTTTCGAGATCGTCGGCGGTTGCAACGCTGACGGTCTCTTTGGCGGTGATTTTCTTGTTTAGCCCTTTGAGCACCGCTCCGTGTCCAAACTCGATAAAGAGATCAACCTCGTTTTCAATCGCTTTGATCGACTGTTTGTATAGAACGGGCTTCACGAGTTGATCGGCTAGAAGCTGGGCGGCTTCGGCTTTTGTATCGTACGGTTTTGCCGTAGCGTTTGAGACGATCGGCGCTAAAAAGTGATCTTCTAGCGCGCCATTTAGCAGCGTTTGCAACGGCTCTTTTGCGCTTAAAAGCAGCGGACAGTGGCTGGCAACCGACATCTCAAGGAGCATTGTTCGTTTCGCGCCCGCCGCTTTGAAACGATCGGCAAACGCCGCTAGATCGGCTTTGAGACCCGCGATCACAATCTGCCCATCGGAGTTGTAATTTGCGGGGTAGATCTGCTTTCCTTCGGCTTGCGCTTGGGCGCATAGATCAGCCGCAGCTTCATCGCTTAACCCAAGCAAAACCATCATTCCCGCGCCAACGCCTTCGCAGGCTTTCGCCATCAGTTCGCCCCGTTTTGCGGCGAGTTTTAGCGCGTCCGCAAAGCCAATCGCGCCCATAGCGGCAACGGCGCTGAGTTCGCCAAGCGAGTGCCCAAGCGCGTACAGCGGCTTGATCGGCAGCTCGTTTTCAAACAGCCTGTGCGCGACGAGGCTGACAAAGAGGATCGCAGGTTGGGTGAATGTCGTCTGGCTCAGGCGATCGTTTTCTTCAAAGATGACCTGTGAAAGATCGTAGCCTAGCGCACTGCTTGCCTCGCTAAGCATTGCGGCGGCGACCTCGTAGCGATCGACAAATGACTTGCCCATCGAAACGGCTTGCGAACCTTGACCGGGGAACAAAAACGCGATTTTTTTCATCACTTTCCTTGTCAATTTTGACAAAATAAAGCGCGGATTCTAGCACGGCGGCGCTTGTGGCGCACTCTTCAAGCGCAGGAAGCTAAGATCGCGTTATGACTGCGACAGATTTTCTCAAACAGCTTCGATCCATCAGCCTTGATTCGCGTGCGGCGTTTTCGGCAAGCGTGATCAGCCTGCCAAAACTTGCGGCTGCCGAAGCGGTGGCTGCAATGCTAAAAGACAGCGATTTTGGCGTACGAATTAACGCGATCAAAGCGATACGAAAGTTTGAATTAGACATATACGAAAAAGAGCTGATTTTACTCCTGATCGATCCCGAAGATGAGGTGCGAGTTGCGGCTCTAAAATCGCTTTGTAGTTTTGGAAAGAGCGAACATTTCAAACTCGCAAAAGCGTTTTATGAAGAAAACTCGTCGCTTAGACATCTGGTCATTGACTCTTTTGTCAATTTTAGCGATCTATACGATGCACATCTGTTTATTTTCAATCAGCTTGACAGCACAAATGAAAAGATTCGTCAAAACGCGGAAGAGTGGTTTGAAAAAATGCTTGGTAAAGATATATTTCAGCCTTGGATCGCCGATATTTACGAGGAGTCGCCGTGGTCATTGCGACTGATCTTTGAAGAGATATTTTCGCATAGACTAAACCTGTTATTCAATAACGCAAAATACGGCTATCGATTTAAGCTGTTATATCTGATCAAGCGAGGAAAACTTGAATTATAGCGACGCAAAAAAAGTTCTCCTCGAACTGATCAAAGCAAAACTCGATGTTGTGATATGCTCAAAACCGCGATCGGGCAAAACAACGCTCGTGCGTGAAGTAGCTCCAGACGCGCCGATCGTTCATTCAAGCGAACTTAAAGACGAACATCTTGGTTTTTTGCGATCGCTTGCGACAACCAACGAGATTGTGATTATCGAAAATTGCACTATGCAAAGTGCGGAGTTTTTAGCGCCGATCATCTCGACTAGATCGATACTTGGCTCAATCGCTAAATCGCAATTTTTGATCACAGCGGACGAGAGAGTTACAATCGACACAGTTGCAAGAGTATGGCTTGAACGAGCGGAAATTAACGAATACTTGGAGTGGGCAAACACGCACAATATTCACCCAGCGGTGATCGAAGCGTTAAATGCAGATAGCGATTTTTATACCCGCTATGACAGCGTCAGTTTTCAGTCAATCTCCAAACTTTTACACTCGCGTCCAAGCCAAGCGCAGATCGCTTGGTGCATAGAGGCGATTTTGGGCAGGGCGGATCACGATTTTCTCGAAGCGTTGATCGGCGGCAAACAGACCGCTACGATCGCAACGCACGAAAAAGCAGAAGCATATGAACGAGAGCTAATCGACGCAGTCAAGATCAAACCAAACAAAGAAAATGAAGCAAAGTTTCTGCGCTATTTATCGACCGTTTCAACCGACAGTGCGCTAAAACTCGTTGGCGGACTTTTGAAAACAGCGAAAGCCCATACGGTAGTTTTAGAGGCGCTAAAAGGCAAGAGATTACAAGAGCGGATCGACGAACTTATTACGCAAGATTGATCAGCTTGTGCAACTGTGGCAGCACTTTACTGTGAATGCCGCGTTCGATCAACTCTTTTTGAAGTTCTAACGCTTTATCAAGCGATTCGTTTTTATTGGATTCAAGCTGTAATACAATTTTCCCTTTGTAGTTTATATCGATAACCGTTTTGATCGTAAGATGATCATCGACAACAAACTTCATTTCATCTGCACTTTGCAGGATTTTTGGATCAACTGTATAGCGTGGAGGTTTTGGCGAAACGCATAGATATATCTCTTTTGGCAGATCGAGAAAAATTGTACCGTTAGTTTCGATTTTGATCGTTCGTTTCAGTGGTAGTAGCTCCTTGCAAAGTTCGGGTAGTTCGCTATGCATAAACGGTTCGCCGCCCGTAATTGTAATCATCGATGATGAGTGCGATGAGGCAATTTCTACTAACTTGGCAATCGATTGATCGTTATATCTTCCAAGCGGTTCGTATGAATGCGTTGTATCGCACCACTCACAGCGCAAATTACAGCCAAAGAGTCGAATAAATAGTGTTGAAAGCCCCGCTAAATTGCCTTCACCTTCGATCGAAGAAAAAATCTCAACTACTCTCATCTGGTTTTAGCGCCTTTGCTATTTTGATATTTGTCGCCGCTTTGATCTCGTCAAATGTTGCCGCTTCGATCGCTTCAAAACTGCCAAAAACATTGATCAGCCGTTTAACTGACGCTGTGCCAACGCCTCTATTTTCCAAAAGCGTTAGCTTTAGATCGCTCTTCTGTTTCTGTTTGCGGTGAAAGCCGATCGCAAAGCGGTGAGATTCATCGCGGATATTTTGAAAAAACATCAATCTGCGATCGTTTGGCAGCAGACGAAATGCTTCGCCATTTGCATATAAAATATCTTTTGCCGCGCCCTTTGCACGGTGTGCTTTACTATCGAGTTTTTCTTTGCTGATCGCAACAAGATCGATCGTAACTCCAACGCTTGCAAGTATATCTTTTGCAAGCGTTCTTAGCGTTTCTCCGCCATCGATCACCCAACAGTCAGGCGGCGGATTTTCGCTAAACTTCTCTACTCGTCTTGTCAGCATTTCACGCATTTGATCGTACTCGTTTGTCGCCTCCAGATTAAAATGCTTATAATCGCTTTTGATAAACTTATCCTGTTCATAAACGATCATCGCTCCAACAGGCGCACTTCCCATCATATGTGAATTATCAAATCCTTCGATCCTAATCGGTAGATTTTCAAATCCCAAAAGCGCTTTGAGGCTGCTCAATAGATCATCTTTTTGTGCGCTATTTTTGATGTGCTCTTCCGCATTTCGTCTTGCTAGATCAACCAGCGCTTTTTTTGTCCCTATCTTCGGCACAACGATCTCAAACTTTTTATTAAACCGTCTCTCTAGCCATGCGGTGATCGTCTCTTTTTCTGCAAACTCATCGCAGACATAGATCGTTGTTGCGGTGATCGGCATATCTTGATTGTAAAATCCCACAAACGCCCGTTCATACGCTTCGTCCAGATCGTAGCCCTGCGAAAATCTAAATGACTGGTGCGACGATGAGATCATCTTTCCTTCGCGCACAAAGAGCCGCACGGCAACTGCGTCTTCTCCTAGTTCGGCGACGCTTAAACAGTCAAAGTTTTCGTTGGTTGCTAGATCAACGCTGCTTGCGATCGTACTCGCCGTGATCGATTGTATTCGATCGCGCAGAATTGCCGCCTCCTCAAACCGCTCGTTCTGCGCTAAATTAAACATCTTTTCTTCCAGCAGTTTTGCCAAACGATCTTTGTTGTTAATCAGCCTGATCGCTTCGTTAATCATCTGCATATACTCTTCGCTTGCGATCAGATTTTCGCAGGGCGCTAAACATCTGTTGATTTGATAAAACACACATTTATGCTTCTCTTTGATACAGCTCTTTTTTTGCACAAGCGCAAAGAGTTCGTAGATCGCATTTAGTATATCTCTAGCGCCACTTGCAAACGGTCCAAAATAACGGATTTTTTTGCCCGTAATCACCTTTCGCGTGATCTCAAAACGGGGGAAATCTAAACTGAGATCGATATAAATATATGGATAGGTTTTATCATCGCGGAGCAGAATGTTGTATTTTGGTTTTAGCTGTTTGATCAGCGAATTTTCTAGTATCAGCGCGTCGCTTTCGTTTGCGACAATGATGTACTCAAGGCTATTTGCCTCGCCGATCATCTTTGCAATTCGTTGAGATAGACGCGGATCGGGTGCGAGAGCTGGAGTAAAACTAAAGTAACTTTTGACGCGGTTTTTGAGGCTTTTTGCTTTACCTACATAAAGAAGTCGTCCGTTGAGATCAAAGTACTGATAAACACCGGATTGATCGGGTAACGCACGAATCGTTTCTAGTAATCCCACCGTATAAACCCGCCCAAAGGCGGGACGAAATCAACCGATCGCGCTACGATCGGCAGTATAAGGGATTAAAGCCATATGGCGTGCGCGTTTGATCGCAGCTTTTACCAGATCTTGAGCCACTTTTGAGTTGCCCGTTAAGCGGCGCGGCATAATCTTGAATCGCTCGGAAAGCGTGTGTTTTAGTAGATGTACATCTTTGTAATCTACATACTCAAGTTTTGCTTCGCTGTATTTGCAATGTCGTTTGAAAAACTTGCCTTTTTCTGCCATTTTGTCTCCTTTTATTAAAACGGTATTTCGTCGCCGCTATCGACTTCCATATTGGGTGCGGCTTTGTTTTGCGCAGGTTGCGATGGTTGCGATGGTTGATTGTACGACGGTTTATTGTCGTACGATCGGCTCGGCTGCTGCGAATAGTTTGACTCACCGGAGTTGTCGCGATCGCCCTTGCTGTCCAAAAACTGAATGTTGTCGGCTGCGATCGAGTGTTTCGACCGTTTGCCGCCGCCGTTTTTGTCCTCCCAAGTGTCAAGCACCAGCCGCCCTTCGACAAGCACGCGGCGACCTTTGCTCAAATACTGGTGTGCAAGTTCGGCGCCGCGACCAAAAACCGATATGTCGATAAACATCGTCTCGTCGCGATCTTCACCGCTGTTCTTGTCCTTCCAGCGGCGATTGACTGCCAAGCCAAAATTGGCAATCGAACTGCCGCCTTGCGTGTGCCGCATTTCGACATCTCGCGTGAGATTGCCAATAAGCAGGACTTTATTCAGCAACTTCTACTTCTTGTTTGGGTTCGGCGGGGCGCGGCTGGCTATCGTCGCGGCGCGGTTTGCGTGGGCGATACTCGCGTGGTTCGCGCGTCGTTTCACTCAGCTTGAACTCTTTGAATGGCAACCCTTTGGCGCGGTTGGTCATATTTTCCCACGCTACGATCTCGATTTTTGATTCGTATTTGATCACGATAAAGCGCAGAATATCTTCGGTAATGCCGTAGATTCGTTCAAGCTCTTTATTGACAACGCCATCGGCGGTAAAGTAGATGACAACATAGTTGCCTCGTTCAAATTTGTTGATCTTGTAGGCAAGCGCACGCGTTCCGAGTTGTTCGATCGCCGCGATTTCGCCGCCGCCTTTTGTGATCACTTCGCTGAAGAAATCAATCTTTGCCTTAACCTCTTCGTCGTTTAGCGTCGGCTTGAGGATAAACATCGTTTCGTAGTGTTTGGACATATTGCTCCTTGTGGTCTTTGCCCCTTTTTTTGTCCCAAAAAGAGGAAGGGTGAAATAAGGCGCGGATTGTACCCAAAACTTGCTTTAGGTCTGGTTAAAGTGGCGGCTTACTACAACTTTGCTTGAAGCCTGATAAGAGTTGCGGTTAGGAGGGCGTTTTTGTCGCGCACTTCGGTCTGTTTGAAGGCGAGTTCTAGCTCACTTAAGAGCGTCAGCGCTACGGTAAAACGGTCGATCGATAGCTTTTGTGCGAGACGCGAGTGGGTGTGTTCAATCTCCTTTGGCAGACTGTAACCGAGAAAATCCCTGCTCATCAGGTTGATCCGCGAGGCGACGGCAAACATAAACAGCTTGCGAAAATCGGAGATAATGCCCAGCAAAACCGCCATCGGCTCTTCGTTTTGCAGCACAATATCGAGCAGATCGTAAAACGGCTGTCTGTCGATAATGCGCGTCGTGAGCCGAAAGAGATCGCCATCGCTGTGCCCTGCGCTAATCTGATCGATCATGCGTTCGGAGCTGTCATTATAAATTGCTAGTTTTTCCAGTTCGCTTGCGGCAAGCGCGAGGTTGTAGTCGTGAAGTTTTAGGAGATGATTTGCGGCGCTCTCTTCGATCGCTAGATCAAAGTCGACGGCTCTTTGCGTCAAAAACCGCGCTGCCTCGTTTGGTTTTGGCGTATAAAACCGTTGCGCTAGTGCGCCGTTTTTGCCTTCCATAGCGGCAACTTTTGCTTTTAGATCATCTGCTTTTTCAGCTTCATAGATCACAACCGTATAGGATTTGGCGGTTTTTATTGTCGCATCGTAAAGCGCATTTAGCGTTTTAATATCAAACTTTTTTTCAACTCTGACGATCAGCAGATTGCCGCTTCCAAAGAGACCCATTTGCGAGATATGATTAACCGCTATTTGCGGATCAAACTCCGAATAGTACAACTTCAAAACCGACAGCTCGGAACTAAGCGTTTTGGTGTAAATCCGCGCATAGTGTTCGCACAGAAACAGATCACCGCAGACGAAAACAAATCGCGGAGATTTTTTTAGTCCGCTCTCAAAGTCGTTCATCAAAAACCGCGCTAATTCGCGCTGTGGCAATGTTTGAGTCGGTGATTGTAACTCTAACCTTGTCAAAACGGTTTAGTAGATCGGCTTCTTTGCGGCTTGCCGAGACAAATACGCGCATTCCTTCTACGGGAGTTTCGGCAACAATAGCCGTAATCTCTTTGCCGCGCGAAAGCTCCTCGATAATCTCTGCTTTTAGCGTCTGTCCAATGTGCGCTTTTGCCCATCTTGCAAAGACGCGATCGGCGTATTGCCACTCGATCTGCGCAGTCTCAACCTCTTTCATTGATATTTCAGGCGCTTGGTGCTGAAGTTGCGCGGTGATATGCGTTTTTAGTTTGTCGTTTTTGGTGAGAATTGATTTCAAAAGACGGTGGAGCATCAGATCGCTATAACGGCGAATTGGCGAGGTAAAGTGCGTATATTTATCGAAGCCCAAGCCAAAATGTCCCACATTGTCGTAGGTGTATTGCGCCCGTTTGAGCGCACGAATCAGCATACGATCGACCTGTTCGGCAACGCCTAGCTTGTGCGCCTCTACTTGGATATTTTCGATCGTTTTATGAAGCGATTTTTCATCGGCTTTGACGGTGATTCCAAGATCGCTCAAATTGGTCATCAGATCGCCCAAACTGCGATCGTCAGGCGCTTCATGCGTACGGAAAATGCCGTGCGTAAAGTACTCCGCCGCCGCACAGTTTGCCAGTAGCATACACTCTTCGATCAGTTGGTGCGAAATGGTTTCAATAGATTTTTTTGCATCGACGAGTGTGAGGTTTTTATCTAGCAGAAGTTTGATCTCCGGGCTTTCAAAACTAAACCCTTTTTTGAGCCGTTTGGTGCGTAAATTGACGATCAATTCTTTGAGCGGATTTAGCCAGTTTAATATCTCGGTGTCGATCGGCTCTAACGCTTTTTTTGGTGCGCGATCAAAAATCTCATCAATGCGATCGTAGTGATAGCGATGTGCGGAATTGATCACGCTTTCAAACAGCTCGTAATGCTTCACGCTTAGATCGTCGTTTAGTTCGATCTTGAATGTAAAAGCTAGACGATCGACATTGGGCTGCAAAGAGCATAGATTTTCGCTCAGTTCTCGTGGGAGCATTGGGATTGATTTGTGCGGCAGATAGACGCTAAAACCGCGTTTTCTCGCCTCTTTGTCGATCGCCGTGAATTCTGCAACATAGCTCGTTACATCTGCGATCGCAACGAATAGAGTTTTATGCTCAAAATCGTAGTAGATCGCATCGTCAAAATCTTTGGCATCGACGGGATCGATCGTAATAAACGGGAGTTTGGTCAGATCGACGCGGTTTGGATAGAGCGAACGATCGACCGCACTTCCGAAACTTTTTGCCTCCAAGATCAGATCGCTATCAAAATGATCAACACGGTTGTACTTTGTCAGTACGATCGCCTCATCGACTTTCGGATCGTCCAAAACGCCCAAAATATCCGCAACAACGCCGCTACTGTCGATCGTTACAACCGTGCCGACGGGCAGCTCTTTGAGCGCTTTTTGCTTCGTGTTGTGCGGCATTGGCAACCCGCTTGCAATGTCGTAAATATCGGCGCGGCGGCTGGTGAGCGCAACGAAGCCAATGCGCACCATTCCGCTCTCTTCGACGACAAAGAGCACCTTTGCCGCAGGGCGCGATCTCCTGTTTCCAATGAGCCGCGCAATGACAAGATCGTGATTTTGTGCGCCTTTGTTGTCGCCAAACTGCACTAGCAGGTCTTTGCCGCGAACGCCCATTGGTTGCAAATAGCCCGCCGCAGATTTACCTTTTTTGATGATTTTGGGTTGGAGGTAGTAGCCAAACACAACGCTCTCGTCAAACTTTAGCGTTTCGCGATCGGTCAAAAGCCCCGCTTTGACCAGTTCAAAAACCTGTTTCAGCTCTTTTTTGTCTAGTGTGCTTCTGGCTACGCCTGCCTTGAGCTTAAAAAGCAGGTCTTTCATTTGATCAGGGCGCTTGCCGCTTTGCTAAACGACTCCGCGTTCATTCCGTAGGTTGTTACGAGTTCGCCCGCGCTTTCGATACTCTCGGCGGTGATTCCTGCGGGCGTGGTTACAGTGGCTTGAACGACCTTTAACGCCTGTGCGCAACGGCGCATATTTGGCTCGGTGGCGTGTTCGGGTTCTAGCGAATAGGCGATCGAATCGACGATCTCCTGCTCAAAACGCCACTGCGTGAACACCGCCGCGCTAACCTCTTGATAGGTTGCGTCAAGATATTTCTCCTCCGCAGCCTCGTAACCGTGCTCTTTGCCAAAGTTTGCAAACTCTGCGGTTTTGCCCTGTCCAACGATCTCGCGCGCGAGTATGACGCGCCCAACATTGGTCAAAAATGCGGCTGGAGAAAGAATATCAAGCATTGCGCGATTGACCTGTCCGTACCATCTGATCATTAGTGCGTTTTGCAACTGTGCGAGATCAACGAAGCGCTCCGCGTCCATTCCGTATGGCGACATATCAATTTTAAGCGTGCTTTTGACCGCGCCCGCAAGTGCAAAACCGCGCACAGTCGCCATTCCAAAGAGGCTGACTGCCTGCGCAAGCGTTTTGATCTCGCGCGAAAATCCGTACAGCGGCGAGTTGGCGGCTTTGAGCAGATTTGCCGTTAGCATCGGATCGGTTTCGATCACCTTCGCCAGATCCGCCACGCCTGAATGTGGGTCTGCGCAGATCGCTTGGATTTTGGTTGCTGATTCCGGAAGCGGCGGTAATGACTTGATATGCGAATAGAGAGCTTCGTTCATTTCGAGATCCTTAGTTCTGGATATGAAAATAATCGGGGCTAATTGTATGGTTTAATTGCTTTGGGCTACAATCGCGGACTTAAACTTCACACAAGGAAATCCCAATGGCGCTCACCATTTTTTATGACAAAGATTGCGACATTTCGCTGATCCGCTCCAAAAAGGTAGCGATGATCGGTTTTGGCTCACAGGGGCACGCGCACGCGGAAAATCTGCGCGACAGCGGCGTTGATGTGATCATCGGTCTCAAAAAGGGCGGTGCAAGCTGGAAAAAAGCGGAGGCTAAAAACTTCAAAGTTTTTGAAGTTGGCGAGGCGGTCAAACAAGCCGATCTCGTGATGATCCTGCTGCCAGATGAACACCAAAAATCGGTCTATGAAGCCGAAATCGCACAGAACCTAAAAAAGGGCGCGACGATCGCCTTTGGACACGGATTTAATATCCACTACGGGCGGATCGTTCCCTCTGCCGACATCAATGTAACGATGATCGCCCCTAAAGCGCCCGGTCATACCGTGCGAAGCGAGTTTGTCAAAGGCGGCGGCATTCCCGATCTAGTTGCCGTTCATCAAGACCCAAGCGGACACACGCTCGAACTGGCAAAATCCTACGCAAGCGCGATCGGCGGCGGTCGAACGGGGATCATCGAAACGACCTTCAAGGACGAAACCGAAACCGATCTTTTCGGCGAGCAAGCGGTTCTCTGTGGCGGCGTGTCGGCGCTGGTACAGGCGGGTTTTGAGACGCTTACGGAGGCGGGTTATCCGCCCGAAATGGCGTACTTTGAGTGTCTGCATGAACTCAAACTCATCGTCGATCTGATCTATCAAGGCGGCATTGCCGATATGCGCTACTCCGTCTCAAACACAGCCGAATACGGCGATATGGTCAGCGGTCCTCGCGTGATCAACGACGAAAGCCGCAAAGCGATGAAGGAGATTCTCAAAGAGATACAAAACGGCAAATTTGCCAAAGACTTTGTCGCAGAGGGCGCGTTGGGCTATCCGCGAATGCAGGCTGAACGCAAAAATCTCGCCGCACACCCGATCGAAGTTACGGGGCGCAAACTCCGCGCGTTGATGCCGTGGATCGCAGCGAGCAAGATTGTCGATCAGAGCAAGAACTAGAGCTGAAAGTGGGTGAAATCATCACCGTTACAAGCGGCAAAGGGGGGGTGGGCAAAAGCACCGCCACCGCCAACATCGCAACTGCGCTTGCTATGCTTGGCAAGCGGGTTGTTGCGATCGACTTTGACATTGGTTTGCGTAACCTAGATATGATTTTGGGGCTGGAAAATCGCATTGTTTATGATGCGATCGAGGTCATGGAAGGGCGTTGCAAACTCTCCCAAGCTCTGATCCAAGACAAACACCAAAAATCGCTCTATTTCCTGCCAGCCTCGCAGACACGCGACAAAACTGTGCTGCGCGAGGATAAGGTCGAAGCGTTGTTAAACGATCTGAAAAACGATTTTGAGTTTGTGCTCATCGACTCGCCCGCTGGGATTGAAGGCGGTTTTGAACACGCAATCTACCTTGCCGATACCGCGCTGATTGTAACGACACCAGAAGTTTCCGCCGTGCGCGACGCCGATCGGGTGATCGGAATCATCGACGCAAAGAGCAAGCGGGCGAAGGAGGGCGGCGAGGTCGTCAAAAAGCTGATCATCAACCGAATCAAACCCGAAATGGTGCGAAAAGGGCAGATGATGAGCGCGGAAGATGTACTTCAAATCTTGGCGATCGATCTGATTGGACTGGTGGTTGATGACGAGATGGTTGTTGTGGCGACAAACACGGGCGAGGTTGTGGTGAAAAATCCTAAGAGCCAATCGGGTGAAGCGTATAGGCGAATCGCCAGAAGAGTGATCGGCGAAACCGTTCCGTTTTTAGATCTCCAGAACCAAAAGGGGTTTGGAGCGATGATCAAAGGGCTGTTCAAATGAGCTTTTTTTCTGCGCTTTTTGCGCCTAAACCCACAGCGGCAAGCCGTGCAAAAGAGCGGCTGATGATCACGCTTTCACACGAACGGGCTGCGACTGGCTTTGCTTTTTTGGAGCAGATGCAAGAGGAGATTATGGCTGTTGTGCGCCGCTACTGCGCCGTGCGAACCATCACCGTTTCCGCCGACAAAAACGATCGTAGAGACCGTTTGGCGATTGAGATTGAGCTGGAAGATGCGCGGTGATACAAGAGCTTGCGTCGATCCCGCAGCAGCTTCAAACGATCGCGCAGCCGCCCAAAAAACTCTACTTCTGCGGTAACGCCGATCTGCTAAACCGTCCGATCGTGGCAGTTGTGGGCAGTCGATCGTGCGGCAACTACGCCAAAACTTGGACGCGGCGGATCGCCTCTGCGCTTAGCTTGGCTGGCGCTGTCGTTGTTTCCGGCGGCGCGATGGGAATTGACGCGATCGCGCACGAAGCCGCATTTCCCAATACGATCGCCATTCTTGCAGGCTCGATCGATGTCGGCTTTACGCAAGCCAACCGCGCTCTGATCGAACGAATGAAAGAGCGCTCTCTAATCCTAAGTGAATACGACGAAAAAATCGAACCGCGTACTTGGAGTTTTGTCCATCGAAACCGCTTGGTTACGGCGCTTGCAAGCGCGGTTTGCATTATGGAAGCAACGACGAATAGCGGCTCTATGACCAGCGCGAACTTCGCCATCTCACAGCGGCGAGAGCTTTTTGCGCTGCCTCACAGAATCGACGAAAGTAGCGGCACAAACGGACTAATTGCAAGCGGTGCGGCACGGGCGATCTGGGGCGAGGAGCAGCTACTGGAGGCGTTGGGGCTATCGGCTCGCATTAGCGATGACGAGCTGATCCGCTACTGCCTCGATCGCCCAACTTACGAGGAGGCGCTGGAGCGATTTGGAGCGCGGCTTTTTGAGTACGAGCTTGGCGGAAAAATCTCGATCGCAAACGGGCGTGTGGAGGTTGCGAGTGTCCATTCTGGCGCTTGACCTTGGGCTAAAACGGATTGGCGTTGCCTATTCGCCCGATGGTAAAATCGCGGTTGCGATCGATCCTGTAATGCGTCGAAATCGAAATCAAGCCGCTAGTGAAATACGCAAGATCATTGCTGAAAAAAAGATCGATCATTTAGTGATCGGAGTGGCGATCGGAGGAGATAGTGAAAATGAAATGCGAAGACGAACAACCCATTTTGTAGGTTTGCTTGAGTGTGGTTGCGCGGTGTCGTTTCAAGATGAATCGTTTAGTTCAAAAGAGGCGGCGGCGTACGCAAGTACAAAAAAAGACGGCAGGATCGATTCTATATCGGCGCTGATCATTTTAGAAAGGTTTTTGGCAAGTGAAAGGGGCTGATATGCTAAAGAAAATAATTGCGGCAATCACACTTCGGCGTGCGCTAGTTTTTGCGTTGATTGTACTGTTTTCGGCGTTGTTGGTTATGGGATTAGGCGTAAAAACAAGATATGTGTTTTATATGATGATTTTATTAGCATTGGCACGCCACAATATAGTTATATCGTGGATTGTTTTAGTTGTGTCTATACCTGTAATTTTATATTGTGCAGTAGGCTTAGAGTTCGGACAAATTGATATAGGAAAGATCGAATCATTTTTTGAAACCAATCCTACTGAAAGCTACGAATTTTTGGAAGCACTTCCTGCAAAAAGTTATCTACTAGTCGCGGCTCTTTTGGCGTTACTGCCGCTCTCGCTTTTTGAAATAAATAAACGGGCAACGGGCAACGGGCAACGGGCAACGGGCAACGGGCAACGGGCAACGGGCAACGGGCAACGGGCAACGGGCAACGGGCAACGGGCAAAATGATCGTTTTTAGTCTAACTATTATTATAGCATTTTTTTCATCACCGATATTCAGGTTTTATAAAGAAAGTTACACCTTATCAAAGAAATATTATATTTATCGTGATCTTCTTAATCATGTGATCGATACAAGTGATAGTGCGCAGTTAGCACTAATACCTTTCTCTAATTTCACATACAAAGATATACGCATAGTGATTATTGGCGAAAGCGTTCGTAAAGATTACCTTTCAGTGTATGGCTATCCGCACGAAACTACACCATTTTTAGACAGAACTCAAGGTATTTTTATTGATGGATTTATTTCGCCTTCATCGCAAACTATATTTTCTCTGCTTCGTATGTTGATCATTCCGAGCGAAAACGAGCAGATAGGTTATGGCGCGAATAATGCTGTAAATATTGCCAACATGGCAGGCTATGAAACATTTTGGATATCCAATCAAGGCAGTAAGGGGCACGCCGATGTAGCCGTAAGTCGGATCGCTCAAAAAAGTTTACATACAATATTTCTAAATCACTCTGAATGGACAGCAAGCGGCGATGATTTTGAAATACTACCGCATATCAACAAAATATTGGATACTCAATATCACAAAGAAAAACTCCTGTTTATTCACATGATTGGTTCGCATCCGCGTTTTTGTAGAAGAGTGGAGAATTATCAGTTTAGATTTGATCTGTTAGGCAACAAGGACGCAAACTGTTATCTATCGACCATTCATAAATTAGACAGTTTTATACAGTCGATTATCTCAGAGTTAGAAGAGAAAAAACTCTCCTATTCTCTGATTTATTTTTCCGATCACGGACTGATGAGTTCCGATAATCCGCTTAGCTTTATGCACGATGCCAGGTATCAGTACCGACAATCATTTGAAGTTCCACTATTTGTACTCGATTCCGACATTCACGAACACATTGTGATCAAAAGAAAACTTTCAGGCTTCCACTTTATGGATATTTTTGCTTCGTGGATAGGAGTAGAAACCAATATGACCGATCCTCGTTATACAATTACCGATTTTCCAGAAGATACAGATATTAAAATATCCGATGGTCAATCTATTCGATCGTATGACGATCTGCAGGATAATCCGGTCGTTACCTCAAAGGAGTAGGGGTTGCTGGGTCGTTGTCATTATTCTAGTGATAAGTTTATCTCTAGTAGGTATTAATTGCCAAACTGCGCAAAGCTATTTTGCGAGAAGCGATCGAAGGTAAACTGGCGGCATAATGATACAAAGACAATCCGGTACACAATGGTTATCTTGAATACGA
Organism: Campylobacterota bacterium; assembly: GCA_025997415.1. GTDB lineage: Bacteria > Campylobacterota > Campylobacteria > Campylobacterales > SZUA-545 > JAIRKM01. Next base: position 9,229 of record BNUO01000015.1, on the reverse strand, counting down.
CGCTGCTACGTTACTTGATCAAATAAAAAAGGAAAAATTAGGAAACTAAAATCGCAAACGGCAGCCGTTCGCTGGTGGGCAAATCCGTCATAGCAGAAAAACCCAATACGATATTTGGCGCTTTTATGACCATCTATTGAAGCGCACATAACCTCATATATTCATTACTTTATTAGCTCTATGAATTTTCGATGGCAAGTTGAAGGTGCAAGTCAGTGAGGATCGGCTAAATTACGCAAGATATGCTAGAGCGGATTAGCATTTCACTCCCGCCACTCGCTAAGCAATGTGCTGTAGTCTTGCGCGTTAAAACAATTTCTGCTATAATCGACAACTTAAGAAGCGCAGGTTCAGGAGCAAAAGAGCAGACGAACGAGCTTTTGCGAGAGGCGTTTGAAGAAGGATTAAAAAATGTGGGCTGATAAAGAATCCGAAAAAGATTATCTCAATTTTGGTGAAGTAGCGGAAATCGCTACTGATATTATTGCATCGCCTTCTATGCTGCCAGTCTCAATCGGCATATTTGGTAACTGGGGTTCTGGAAAATCATCAATACTTAAATTAATTGAAAATAATTTTAAAAACGAGAACGAAAAATATTTAATAATCAATTTTGATGCTTGGTTATACCAAGGATATGATGATGCGCGTATGTCGCTTATGGAAACTATTGTAAGCAATCTGCAACAAGAAGCAAAAGACAATGAAACAGTTTTAACGAAAATAAAAAGTCTTTTTTCGCGGATTAGCTATTTACGCTTAGTTGGACTTGCTGGTGAAGGTATTGCCTTGATAAACGGAATACCAACAGGCGGTGCTATAGCTAAAGCCGTAAATGCGTTGTCGGGTTTGAAAGATGGCATACAGGCAGAAGAAGAATATCAAACTATTGGAACGACAGTAAAGAGTGCCAAAGAAAAAATTGGCGGCATAATAAAACCACTGGAAGAAAAAAGCCCACCTCAGCACATTGACGCATTTCGTGTGGAATACAAAGATATAATCAAAGAGCTAGAAAAGACGGTTGTTGTCATTATTGACAATTTAGACCGATGTACTCCTGTTAATGCCATTCAGACTTTGGAAGCAATTCGTTTGTTCCTTTTCCTTCAAAATACGGCTTTTGTAATTGCGGCAGATGAGGATATGATACGTTCAGCCGTCAAAGAATGCTTTAAAGGTTCCAATGAGCAACACCAGATTGACTATTTAGATAAACTGATACAAGTGCCTGTTCGTGTTCCAAAACTTGGCATCCGCGAGGTTCGTGCATATCTCTTTATGCTTTACGCAGTTGAACACGAAATAGAAGAAAATAAAGTTGAGGAATTACGCTTGCTGTTGGAAAACAATATGCGGTCGTCATGGAAGGATGAACCGATAGACCGAGAGAAACTGTTAAAGATACTTGATGCAAATGATAAAGATAATTTAAGTAAAAGTTATTTGCTCGCTGATAGAACATCGCTATTGTTGACAAACTCAACAGCTATACAAGGTAATCCGAGAATAATTAAGCGATTATTAAATATAGTAAAAATGCGATCGCAAACAGCAAAACGCCGTGGAATTAGCTTAGATGAAACAATAATTACAAAACTAGTTATCTTTGAGAGGTGTGTCGGTTCAGAAATCACCTCAGATTTTTATCGGCTTGTTGATACTGAAAATGGGAAACCAGCATTTCTTCAACTTGATTATAAAGGTAAAGCGAAGGCTAAAATACCAGAAGCATGGAAAAATGAAAGTGTTAAAGCATTTGTTGCCGATTGGCTAAAACTGGAACCATTACTTAATAAAGTGGATTTGCGACCAGCCTTATACCTTTCGCGTGAAACCAGAGCATTGAGTATAAGTACAAAGGAATTATCGTCGGAAGCAAAAGATATTCTTGTTGCGTTATCAAAAGTAAAGAATATGTCCACACTTTCTATTTCTGAGAAATTGAAAAGTTTAATGCCAGATGAAGAAGTAAAAATAATGGAAACCCTAATTGAGCAATTGAGACAAATATCAGATTGGTCAAAAATCCCTGAGGGATTTAATGGTGCTTGTATATTGGCGGATATTTCTGATAATGCAGGAAAGCTGTTAAATGATTTTATCCATGAATTGGGAACACAAAAAAACCCGTGGTTAGAAAATAGATTGAAAACGTCAAAATGGTATCGGTAATAGGAGAAATTATGGGAACATCACAATCTGCTAAGGGGCCATCATCAAATGTTTCGATGGTGCCACCGTGGGCTGACGACCAGCCAAATCAGCCATTGCCACCACCACACCCGGCGCGGTTTAGAAAATTTCGGCGCGAGATGACCGAGTATGTTAAGAGTGGTGGTCGAAACACTCTAAAAACCGCATTGGGGCATTATGCACGAATTTCAACAGGTGGTGCTGGGGTAGCGATTAGACGATTCGGCAATATAACAAAAACGGGCGGCACCCTGTTAACCTTTCTGGCAACAGGACAAGCGCCATCGAATGCTCCTAGATTTGATTTTAATCAGATAGCAGGGAAGCCCGTAGAGGAAGCAATATCTATAATCACCGATAATTTAATTGCGCTGAATGGTGATAGCGATAGAATACGCACTGCGATGAATAATGCACTAACTGAGGCATTAGAAGGTGCAGATATTTTTGATCCAAACAATATGACAGAGGATATGCTTGCTGATATAACAATCAATTATCTTACAGAGAGTATTTTTATTGATGTTCAACAAAATGCAGGGGCTTCTTTTAATTATTTAGCCAACCCGATAGAGCTTGTTTCGCGTTTAAATGATTTACACGAATTAATACGAGCTATTGTTGATAAAAACTTATCTGGCAAACTAGAGAATGGTATTCGTGTGCTTAATGCAACTCAAATAACTGATTTGCAACGACAAACCATTATTGAAGTATGGCGAGAATGGGAGAAATATTAATGAAACAATTAGTCTTTAATCATGACGAAAAAAAATTACCGAAGGCAAGCACAAATCTTATTCCAGTGCAATTATTTGGTAAAAATAATCAGACGTCATATATTGGCAACAATATAATTGACAATTTATGTCATAAACCCGTACAAATCCCACCTCAAGCGATGGATTTTCTTAGCGTGGCAATGGCAGTGACCGCCGCAGATACTTTTGTGCCAAGAAGTGACTCAGAGGACGGATGGACAAGAGAGCTTTCTTTGGAACTACCGCTTTTTGAACCTATTCGTTGGCAAGCAGTTAGGGAAGATTTAGAAAGAACGTTACATTTCCTTAGTGGTGATATTTGGCATTTCAAATTTATTGCAGGAGGTCTAAGACCACAATCGCCAGTGCCGAGACGATGGAGAGAAAATCGACAGTTGATAGCTGATTTAGATTGCGTTTCACTTTTTTCAGGTGGTTTGGATTCTGCTATTGGAGTAATAGATTTGCTTCATAGTGGGCATAAGCCTTTGTTAGTTAGTCATGCATATAAAGGCGACAAAACTCATCAAGATACGATTAAGTCAAGATTATCAGAAAGTTTTATTAATTACCAATTTAATGCCGATCCGCATTGTGATTGTCCATCAGATATTACAATGCGAACTCGCAGCTTTAATTTTATCGCATTTGGTATAATATCAGTATGTATTTTGCAGCAGGTAACATCGAACAACTCTCTTGAACTTATAATACCTGAAAACGGTTTTATTTCACTCAATGCGCCATTAACCTTGCGAAGAATTGGCTCATTGAGTACACGAACAACACACCCATTTTTTATCAAATCAATGTGCAAAATTTTGAAGGCTGTAGGATTACCCAACATTATTCAGAATCCATATCAGTTTATGACAAAAGGAGAAATGATTGCAAATTGTTCTGATAAAAATATTTTACAAACTATTCTTGATGATACTGTTTCATGCAGTCATTGGCACAGAACCAATCAACAATGCGGAATATGTGTTCCTTGTTTAATACGACGATCTGCTGTTTTAGTAGGCAATATTAAAGAGCGAATAGCCTACCAGAATGATAATGTGAAATCAGTCTTGGATAGTAGAAATAAAAACGATGATATTCAATCTATCATGCTTGCTATGGAAAAGGTTAAATCAACTAATGTGAAATCATGGATATTAAATAACGCTCCTTTGCCGTATTCTGATATAGACAAATACGAACAAGTTTTTCGTAACGGACTTGAAGAAGTGAAGAAATATCTTATACATAGCGGAATAGCAATTCAATGATTATTGATATGCATTGTCATATTGATTTATATAAAAATCCGCAAGAAGTCATTAAAGATTGCATCGAAAGTGATATTTATGTTCTTTCTGTTACAACAACACCAAAAGCTTGGAAAATCACCAATGATATTGCCAAAGACGCCAAAAAGATAAGAACCGCCCTTGGTTTTCATCCGCAAATCATAGCCCAACGATACAATGAGCTTGAGCTATTTGATGAATTATTGCCTAATGTTAAATATGTTGGCGAAATAGGTTTAGACGGAAGCCGCGAATGCTTAGATACTTTTGAGACGCAGTTATCGGGATTTAGACGTATTATCAAATCCATACATCAACGCGGAGGACGGATAATGTCTATTCACAGTCGAAATGCCGCTGAGACCGTGTTGTCCGAACTGCATAATGTAAACGGCATTTCAATTCTGCACTGGTTTTCAGGTAGCAAGACCGAACTCACTACAGCAATCAATCAGGGATGTTGGTTCTCCGTTGGTTTGCCTATGCTTAAATCAAAAAAAGGGAAAGAAATTGTATCTCATATTCCAAAAGGAAAAATATTAACCGAAACTGATGCTCCTTTTACAAAACACGATGGCAATATATCAATGCCATGGGACATTGAATTAATCTTTCCCGAACTTTCAAATATTTGGCATTCTTCTATTGAGGATACGAAAGAGCAAATATTTTCAAATTTTAAAACACTAGTTATAAATAATAATATGAAAGAAGATATTATCTCATGAAATCAATTGCCCCCCTTAATCAAATCTATCTAGAATAGTATACGCAAGGATCAAGGTGTATCTGGTGGTAGGCAACGTATAGAATAGCTTGGCTGGACGATTTCGCTTAAAATTTTTGATGACAAAGATGCCGAATTTGAGCTAATCAAAGATAAGCATAAATCAGTTTAGTGCAGCAGGGGGAGACATATTCTATTTCGATCCATATATTTCTATCAATTCTCTATTATGTTTGTATCTTTTAATATATTTATCCAATCTCTGGAGCCATACAAAAAAACGAACAATATTTATTTGACTTCCTTCTACATATAAAATAGCACATAATTTTTCACCATAGTAAATCTGAACCCAAATGATGCCAAATATTCATTGGGTCTACGGGATAAGAAATGGAGTTTCTTTTATGTTTTTATATGCTTTTTTGATTTCATCTTTTAATCAATCTGCTGCGATAGGCGCTTATAATGTGTGTTTTATATAATCCACGGAAGACCCTACATCTTCTCTAAACATTTTACTAAATACTAATTTGTACATATACATACCCTACATTAAGTCCAAACTTCTATCCATATCTTCTTCTGTTAATGTATTTCCATTTTTTATATCATTTATGTCATCTTCCAACAGCCTATATAATTTTCTTTTTCCGATTAACTCCTCATAAGTTTCTATACTCATTACAGCCAAATCGCCCTCACCGTTTTTTGTAATAAATACAGGCTCTCTATATTTATGGCAAAATTCAGAAATCTCACCATGGGCATCCCCTAAATCCGCGCTTTTTCTTATAGTTGGCATACCATAAACCCTCCAATTCAAATTTTATGGCTTTATAATATCGAAATTTTGATATTGCGTCAAGCTTTTTATATTTTTTGCCATTTTAGCCCCAATTGCGTATAACGATTAAGGTTCGTGTAATCGATCGCCTGTCATAATCACGGAAATTTTCCAAAAGGAGCGGTGATGAATTACGGAAGTGCGTCAATATTGAGTGCAGGGCTGGTCGCAGCGTTTGCGCTTTCTTCGTGGATAGGAATAGAAACCAAATATGACCGATCCTCGTTATACAATTACCGATTTTCCCGAAGATACAGATATTAAAATATCCGATGGTCAATCTATTCGATCGTATGACGATTTGCGAGATAATCCGATCGTTACCTCAAAACAGCAGGAGTTGCAATGAAAACTGCGGTGATCATGAAAATTATTGTTCCTTTGGCGATGATCGCCTTTGCGCTTTCACAAGAGAGCGTTCGCGATCTACTAAAAACCATTTATGGATAAAAGATGATTATTGACACACATTCGCACCACGATCACAGCAGTTATCATAGCGATCTAGATTCGATTTTCGATCGCGCATTCGCCGCTGGTGTACAAAAGTTTATCATACCCGCTGCCGATCCAAAGGATATTGCAAAAGCTCAAGCGATCGCTCTTGCGCAAGAGAATGTTTTTTATGCGGTTGGAACGCACCCATATCACGCTGAAGAGCATAGTGATGAGGCGATACTGCCATTGATAGACAATCCTAAATGCGTAGCGATCGGCGAATGCGGTTTGGACTATTTTAGACTGCCAAAAGATACCGCAGAAGCAGAAGCGATCATACGACTTCAAAAAACAGTTTTCAAGCGTCAGATAGAAATAGCAAACGAGCGATCGCTACCGTTGATTGTGCATATTCGAGACGCAAGCGACGATGCGCTGGAGATGTTAATCAATCTGTCAAAAACAGGCGGAGTTTTGCACTGTTTTAACGCAGATGAACAGCTATTAAAACTCATCGATCGTGGTTTTTATTATGGCATTGGCGGTGTTTTAACCTTTGCCAACGCCCAAAAATTGCAAGAGATTGTTACACGCATTCCACGCGATCGCATACTGCTAGAAACAGACGCGCCATATCTCACACCGATGCCACATAGAGGCAAGCGCAACGAACCGGCATATACCGCGATTGTTGCGGCAAAACTCGCAGAGATTCTATCCATACCCATCGAAACAATATGTGAGATCACAACACAAAACGCTATGCGTTGTTTTGGCAGAATGAATAATTATGATCGATAAAAAAGCTCTCATAATTGCAGAAATTTCCCAAAAGGAGCGGTGATGAATTACGGAAGTGCGTCAATATTGAGTGCAGGGCTGGTCGTAGCGTTTGCACTTTCTTCGTGGATCGATAGCAGCAGCAGTGCCAGCGCGGCGGCAAGCGAAAATGTTGTGAACACTATTGGGTTAAGCAACATAGATGATGCGCTGATATACCGATATGCCGCAAACAGCGAATATGGCGAATTGTATGCTGCGGCTGCGACAAATGCAGCTAAAAACGCAGAGGCAATAGCAAAATCGTATGGCAAAGGGATTTCTATTGCACGAAGCACGAATGTGCAAGCCGACCGCGTTTTTCATAGCCTGCACGAGTCCTAGCGTGATCACTTGAACGCCGATCGGATACAACTTGCATTTTATTTCCTCTTCATCATCAAACATAATTTATAACCACTAATTATGCAAAATAGCCAACTGCTAATATATTTTTAGCCCATTCTCTTATTTCGGCATTTGCATCTATAATAAATTCTTGTCCTTTCTTGGCAGAAGCAAAATATTCATTCTTGAAAGATGTCTTTGTATGGTAAGTGATGTCAACATTTCTAAAAAACTCAGGTAAATTCCAATGACTTCGTGTTTCGCCAGATTTAGTTAATACTAAGTGTTTGTCATATTTTAATGCACCAAATCCCCTCATCTTTTCATTGATAGTCAATTTGTCCGTTGCCTCATATATACAGTTATTCGTTTTCCCGTATTTATTAGCATGTGGGTGATATTTGATTTCTTCGGGCAAGTGTTGAGATGAATAAACTTTGCCAATTTGTAAATATCCATAAATCACATGTATATCGGGGGCTTCTTGTTTATATTGAAGAATATCATTTACAAGTATTGCTTCTTTGAACCAACCAAAAAATAAGAATATATCTCCAATTGTTACATTCTTATTGTGTAAATGTCCTTGAGCACTTCTACTTTGCCCAAATAATCCTTTCCATTTCTCCGATCGTTTAATAACCGATGGATAAATATCAGGATCTAAATGGCAAGTATAATTTGATTTAATCTTTGTGTTTTTGTTCAATTCTCGTATTATATCATAATATGATTTATTTTCATATATTAATTCAGTATATTTTATACTATCTTCTTTTGAAGGTATAGGAAGTGACAATAATGTCCCATCTGGGAGGATTGGACTTGGCTGACTTCCATAAGAGGAATCAAAACCTTTACGGCTTAATATAATTTTCATCTTTTTCCCATGAATTGTCATTGCTGCACCATTTATGCGGTTTGCTATAAATTCCATAACTGCCTTTTGATTTAATGAATGAAATAAAACTATTTATTCGTTGTTGATCTTTGGTTTCAACGCCATTACAAGTTTGTTTTTCAGGAATTTTTGAACAAATGTTTTCATCAATTTTTAAAGGATTTCTTCCAAAATAATAAAATCTATTTGAAATAAGAATATATATACTCTTTAAATCATGTTCTCTATCTTTCTCATCGTGATCCATGTTCAGGACTTGTTCATATGCGCCATTACTAAGAGGTTTATAAATGTTATCTCCTTTTCTTTCTATGAATATTTCAGAGTCTACATTTGGTTTCCTGTTTTGATATTTCTTATTTTTCCAATATTCCTCAAATGTTATCTTCTTTGTAACTTGCATTAAGTAGATCAATAACTTCGCTTCACGAGGTCGAGGTATGTAAGCCCCACCATGTATCGACATTTGCTTTTGATTATATTTATTATTTAATTCGACTGATGTAAATCCGGCAATCCAGTCGTCAACATTTTTAGATTCGCGTATGTAGGGTTTACATGTTGCGAGTGTTAAAAACCCTCCAAAAGGATTTGGGGCAAAACCTGTATCGGCTTTCATTTTATAAGAAAACAATCTATTTGTTTCTTGCATTATGTATCCCTTTTCCATACAAAAATGTGCCAGAAGAAAACGCACAAAGGATACGGCGCGATCGCGGTTTTCGTAACCAAGCCGCCGCTCGATCGCATGAACGCTGATAAATCCAATATCTTTCTTTGTCCCTTACTTGTTCATACTCCTCTACCAAAGCACGAAGCCTCTTTACCTGTTCTCTTGATACGGTGTTGTCCTCTTTTGCACTGAACATTGTGGTTTCCTTTCGATGACCCTTTTCT
>BNUO01000014.1 GCA_025997415.1 Campylobacterota bacterium | reverse complement strand
CAAAGCACGAAGCCTCTTTACCTGTTCTCTTGATACGGTGTTGTCCTCTTTTGCACTGAACATTGTGGTTTCCTTTCGATGACCCTTTTCTAGCGAAAAGTGTCATCGAAATGATTGGCAGGGACAAGAATGACAGGAGTATGCTAGTCAAGAGAAGCGGTTTTGCGAACGCTCAAAGTCTGGAGGTAGCTTGACAGGCTGTCGATCTGGCTCTCGCTCAGAAAATCAGCCAATGGCGGCATCGTTTTGTAGCCTTGCGTGATGATGACGCGGGTCTGTTCGGCGTCTTGCAAGATAGGGTTATTGACCAACGACGGAGCGATAGGGTTGTTTCCTGCGTGGCAGGAGTTGCAAACGGTGTTATACACGACCGAGTCGCCAAACGCAAGCGAGGCGAGAATGCAAGCCAAAAAGAGCGGTTTCATCATTAAGCCTTTTGTTGAACTGCCTAATTTTAATGCGCCACTGAGTGGTTCATTGCTTAAAAATTAAGCAATTATCGCTTTTCCGAATCAACATCTACCGCTCAATAGAAAATGTTTGTTGAAATAGCTGCACTCTAAATGGTGCGCGTTGTGGGCGATCGTGCGGCGAGGCAGACGATCGCCGCGATCGTTACCGTGTCCGTGCGCCGTTGCCGTGTTGCTGCGCGGTGATCATCGGGCATTGCTTTTCGCCGCGATCGCTTTGAGCAAACATCTTTTCAAGTGCGCACGAAACCGAAGCCGATCCGCGTTTGGCACACACGATCGGCACGCCCGTTTTCTTTGCCTCGCGCTTGAAGTGGTTCATCGCGTTGTGGCTGAGAAAATCGGTCAGCATTACCACGCAGTCGGCGCACTCTGGCAGTTTGCGATCGCAGTCGCGCGCCTTGCGCATATCCCAATGCGTAATGTCAAAAAATCCTCGACTTTGCAACGCCTCTTTCACCGAATCGACCCGATCGCCGCCAATAACCAATACGGACATCTAATCTCCTTTATCCTGATAGACTTAATCGACATTGTAGCAGAATGAATCCTTAGCGTATGCTTAATTTTTCGCCAACCTTGTACAATTCGCGTAAAATTCACCTGCAACCAACGCGCAACCCACCGATTTATCGCGGCTAATTACGCACTGATAATGATTTTCAATCACAGAAGTTTAGCGGAACAATCCTGAAACTACGCGCTCTGTTTCGTGCCATCTGCCGTTTTTTGCGTCAGATTTCCTCGAAAAAATCGCAGATATTGACGGAGAGCGCACGGGCAATCGCGTCTAGGTGTTCGAGGTTGAAATGTTTGCCGTAGAGGTAGATTTCCGCTTGCGAGACCAGCGAAACAGACGCACAACCGATCGCAAGCGAAAGTTCAAGTTGGCTCAGCCCGCGCGCTTTTCGTAGTTTTTTGACATTTGCTCCAATTGTACGGTAGAGATGATCGCGGCGTTTTTCGCCATCTTGCGCGGCTTGTTCCTCTTTGACGCGCTTCAATTACACTCCTATAGTGGGTTGTCTTTAGGCAGTGTAAAGGCGTGCAAAAACCATTTCAACCTACTAGAGTAGATTTTTTAAGCTAACTTATGGAACGATTTCGACTTCTTAAAAGCACAAGTAAGGAGCGTCAGATGGGTCTATCGTATTTGCAGGGTTGGAAGCGGGGTTTGGCGGCGACAGTCGCGGCAAAGGAGCAAAAATGGCAGCATTAAAGATTGAGTTTGACGATAAATACTATAAATCGTCTGACGAAATTGGTGATAGAACCAAAGAGTTCATAAAAGCGCTCGCAACAAATGTGTTTGAGGCATCGGATGCGTATCGCGCAGATGGCGAAATTGCGTTACCGCTACTGACTGACAACGAGAAACACAAATACTCTACATTTGCTGTTGCGATCGATAAAATTACGCATACGCACTACTCTGAATATGCGCCAAATGAGGGCGTGAATAGAACAGTAGATTTTTGGTGCAGGGTCGAAGATCGTTATGACTATTATATAGAGCTAAAAGCAGGCTCATATAATACCGGCGATGGTACGGCTGACAAACCGATGAAATGGGTAGGTTCGAGGATCGAGGAGGTGATCAAACAGCTCAAAGACATTAAAAAACCGGGACTTGTCGAAACTGAGGTGCGTGTAGGCGCAGTCGTTATCAACGGTTTTTATCACCCTAGCAAGCGTTATGATGAGGACTCATTGGAGGGGCTAAAACGGTACATCGCGGTTCATTATGCGCAAGAAGTTACTGATATGCTAATAGCAACTTGGTATCTGCCGGATGATCTGAAAAAGATAATCGCTAACGATATCGGCACTGAAGGCGCTTGGTATATGAACAAGTTTGAATGGAGCACGATCGTCTTCTTTGTTGTGTAGATTGTTGTGAGTTTCGCAGAGTTTCCGCCACGAAATGGCGGCTAATTACCAAAACTATGATCGCATAGTTTTGCACGATAAAGTTTGACACGAAAGGACAAAATGTCATACGAAATTTTAGATATACAAAAGCGTGTATACCTTGAGAAATACGCAACCTTTGAAGGTAAAGCGGATCGGCGTGAGCTTTGGCTTGCTGCCCCGCTGATGTTGTTTGCGGCTTGCCTGGGACCCCTAATTATCCTTGTATTGTGTCCGTCGATCGCGGTTAGTGTGCGCCGAATGCACGATCTTGGTAAAAGCGGATGGTCGGTACTGTGGCAGTCGATTATTGGCGCTGCTCTTTTGATTGCGTCTTGTGTGATACCTTTTGTGGTTCTTGGTTATTGCGCATATCTGATCTACTTGATTGTTTTGTATTCCAGAATCGGTATAGCTGGAGCTAATCAAGTTGGCGGAGATTCGCATACACAAACGACAGAAGTAGCGGAAAACAGACAATAGATAGTCCAACCAATTGCGTACAAGAGTTATATGCAGTGAAAACAAGCGGTGCGCTTAGCGACGACGAATACGCTTCGATGAAAGCTAAGATATTGATCGTAGAAAACCTACAAGGCAACACGGTTACAAATCTCAATGCGCAGAACCGGTTCAAGCGTTTGAGCGACTGATGCTAGGCGACTATGGCGTAAGGCGCTTGGCGACACTAAGGATACGCTCAGTGGGATAGAGATGAGGCGAGAACACACAAGATAATTGTGGAAAAGGGTGGAGAGTTTGATTTTTTCGTGGCATCTTAGCTTTATAAAAACCGTAGATGGCGGTTGAAAACGAAAGAAGCAGCCACGAGAACCGGTGGCGCATTTGCGCCGCTTGCGTAATCATAGTTTCATAATTATGCATAAGGAGAAACAATGTCAATAGCGCTAGTACTGACATGGAAGACTTGGCCTCATGAAAACATTGTTGAGATGGAAAAAGAGTTCGTTCGCAATGGTCGTGTCAAAGAGGGTTGGACTGTCGTCTCAACGCAGCAAGTATATGTAGGCATACCGTTTGTGGCATATAGCCAGCACAAGATCGGTCGTAACGGTGGTCGCGGCATTTTCGGTATCGGAACAATTACGGCGCTAAAGTATGCGGGCGGCGGTTACGAAGCTGACTTTACCATGTTCTGCGATCCATGGGAAAAGCCATTGCTAGACGATGTGCAATGTAGGCTGATTTGGGGCAATCGTATATTTCAGTCAAGTGGTCAAACGATTCCGCAGGAACAGTACGAAGCCATTATCAAAGCAATCGAAAACCAACAAGGAAAACGAAAATGAGCGAGACAACAACTACCGTAGTCAATCAGCCGCTGTCATTCAATGATGTTATGGGTGTATTTTGGAATACTTTAACCAAAAACTACGCAACCTTTAGCGGCACAGCAAGCCGTCGCGAGTTTTGGATATTTTTCTTTGTCAGTCTAGTGATTGAGGTGTTGCTGATCATTATTTTTCCAGTTTTGATCATTTATTACCTGGCAACCTTTTGTCCATTTATGGCAATTTCAGCCCGTAGAGTACGCGATGCGGGCTATGATGGTAAGTGGGGGATCGTTCTTTATGCGATTAGTCTGATAACATCTCTTATCGGTATGGTATTCTTGCCGTTTTCATTGATCGGTTTAGGCACAGCGATAGCGTTGATCGTTATATGCGCCCTGCCGAGCGTTAATAGCGGCGATAAAGTTGATGAAAATGCTCTGCCTACGCAAGCGGCAAAAGCTGCTCAAAAACAGGCGACAGACAGTCCGACCAAGTCCGTAAAAGAGTTATACGAAATAAAAACAAACGGCGCACTCAGCGATGAAGAATATGCTTCGATGAAAGCTAAGATATTGATCGCAGAAAACCTACAAGGCAGCGCTGTTACAAAAATCAAGGAGCTTAAAGAGTTGTGCGAACTTGGCGCGATCACAGAAGATGAGTTTGCAGAGTTAAAAAGCATCGTATTGCGCTAAAAATTAACGCCGATCGCAAAATATCGGCGTTTATCACGCCCGCGAAAACGGGTATTTTTCGATTACTTTTGTACTGCTCCGTATTTACTCAAATAGTTGGTGGGCGTAAGGATTTCAGGTTTTACTTTCACGGCGGCAAAATCCTTGTCGCCGCTAATTAAAATATCAACATCTTCTAAAATCGCAGATAATAAAATTGGCGTATTCGTTGATCTTTGAGGGAAATTTTCTGCTTACTGCTAGATTTAGCCCATCTGCTGCGCACGAGCGTTGCAAGATTTTAACACACGGATTCAAACTCTTTGCGCCTTGCCGCTATAATCCCCCTATGAAAAAACCCGTGCAGTCGGCAAAACCCGCATTTACTTTGATCGAAGTGATTATCGCTGTGTTGATCGCATCGCTTGCGTGTATGGCTGTGCTCAATCTGGGCATTGGCAGTACAAAAGTCGGTGAGCGGTTGCGCGAAAAGCAGAAGATTATGGCGCCCCTGATGATCGCCTCCATTCACGGCAAAAAGGATTTTTCGCAGTTGGATCAGACGCTTGAATCGCTGCTGGGCAGTAGCTACGCGATCGAGCACGATCGGCTCAAAACGCTTCTGCAAACAACGGAGGTTTTCTACGAAGAGGAGCACGACTCAAACTACGATGCGATCAGCGAAGCAGTCGGCGGCGATTACGATCTGCCGCAGTTTGAGATTGTCCGCCGCAGCGTGAGCTTAAACGGCGTGAGTGGGCGCGTCTATCTCATCAGACGCTACGAGTGAGTGTGATACAATCCGCTTCATTCATACGAGGAAAAGCTATGGTAGAGACAGAGATCATCCGCCGCATTCTTGAGCATTGCGAAAACATCTACGCTACGCAAAAACGCTTCGGCGGTGATCCGCTCGTGCTCTCGGCTGATAACGACTACTTCTACTCTGTGGCGATGAACCTCTTGCAGATTGCGATCCTGTCCGCCAAGTTTGCACCAGCGTTTCGTGCCGAGCGCCGATCGGTCGATTGGAACGCGATAGACGGCTGGCGCAAAACGCTCACAGACGACTTTTACACGCTCGATGCGCAGACCTTGTGGCTGATGATCCGCGAAACTCTGTCCGAACTTCACGGTGTCTGTTTCGTGCTTGCCGACAGCGAAAAATAGGAGGCGGCGTGGCGCACAAGGTCTATACCGCACCCGCCAAGATCAACATCTTCCTCAAACTCATTGGCAGAAAACCAAACGGCTACCACCTGATCGCCTCACGGTTTATCCGCCATGAGCCGCTTAGCGACAAGATGTGGTTTGAAAAAACGGGGCGCGAGGGGTTTGAAGTGGTGGGCGATTTCGGCTGCCCGTCCTCTGACAATACGATTATGCGCGCGCTTGTCTCGCTAAGCAAACTCTACCCCAGTAAGCGGCTTTTCGACTTTACTACCGCGCACAAAGTGGTCGTCTACAAAGAGATCCCCAGCGGCGCAGGGCTGGGCGGCGCAAGCAGCAACGCCGCAACATTTCTAATGATGATCAACGAAACAGCCGCGCTTGGACTTGACGGCGAGGCGCTGAAAACCGTTGGAGTTAGCGTTGGCGCAGATGTGCCGTTTTTTCTTAGCGGTCTGGCAAGCGCAAATGTCAGCGGGATCGGCGAGACGATCGCGCCGTTTAACGAACCGCCGCTTGCGATCGAACTCAAAACCGTGCCGATTTGCTGCGAAACGCCCAAAGTCTATCAGGCGTTTCGTCAACGGTATAGCGATCAGATGGAAGCGAGCGCTAGGCACGCCGAAAAGCTCCTTGAAATGCCAAGCCGCGCGGCGCTTGAAAGCGGCTATCCTGAGGAGCTAAACGATCTGCTGCTACCCGCGCTCAAGAGCTATCCGGAGCTAATGGAGTTTCGTGAGGAGGGGTGGTTTATGAGCGGCAGCGGTAGCACATTTTTCAGGGTCAAAAAATGACAACGATCGAAAACCGCAAGGCGCGCCACGACTACGAGATTATCGAAAGTTACGAGGCGGGGCTGGAGCTGATCGGCAGCGAAGTCAAGTCGATCCGTGCGGGCAAGGCGAGTATCAAAGAGGCGTTTGCGCGGGTGGTGCGCGGGCGGGAGCTGTGGCTGTTTGGCATGCACATCGCCCGCTACGGCAACACCGATGTCCGCTTGGCGCCGGAAGAGAAGCGATCGCGCCGACTGCTAATGCACAAAAAAGAGATACAAAAGATCGCCGAACGGGTGCAACTTGAACGGCTGACGATCGTTGCGTTGCGCGTCTATCTCAACAGCCGCAACCGTATCAAAGTGATGATCGCGCTCGGGCGCGGCAAAAAGCTGCACGACAAACGACAGGCGATCAAAGAGCGAGATACAAAGATCGATCTCAGCCGCGTAATGAAACGAGCGAGATAACCTCTCATCATTGCGCTCACTCACCTTGCCATTGCCAACGCCCCCTCCTTGTCATTCTGAACGAAGTGAAGAATCTGCGCAAATTGAGATACTTCGGCTTTGCCTCAGTATGACAAGGCGATGAGATTCTTCGTCGCTCCGCTCCTCAGAATGACAGGGATTGCGTTGTCATTCTGAGCGTAGCGAAGAATCTCATCAAACACAGATTCTTCATCGCTCTCCGCAGTAACGCGCCTTCGGCGCTACTGCTCCGCGCTCCTCAGAATGACATGGTGCGCGTAATGATCGGACGGAAAGTTAGACGGGTAGTACGCGAACTTTTGGATCGATCTTTTCTTTGAGTACCGCGTCGATCGCGTAGAGTGTGCCTGTGCTGCCGGTTGAACAGCCGGAGCATGCGCCAAGATAGCGGATATACACATCAATATGATCGCTACCGTCTTTGACATCTAAGAGTTCCAGATTGCCGCCGTCCATCATCAGCATAGGGCGGATATTTTTGTCCAGTACCTCTTCGATCGTCTTGATCCTTTGAACCATACTCATCGTTGCAAAATCCTTGCTCACAGAAGCGTCCAAAATCCGCTCCCTGTCAATCTCCTCTAGCGTATCGCGCAAAATATCAACGAGGTAGAAGTGCCGTTTTTCGTGTCCGCCCGGTCGTACGCACGATTTGCAAAACGCCCCCGCTTTGGTGTAGTCGGTGATCTGTTCGACTGTTGTCAGGTGGTTAAGGCGGATGACCTCTTTGATCGTGCTAAGCGTAACTTGAGCGCATTCGCATACAATATCTTCGTTGTCGTAACTGTCCATATCCACGCCGTGATAGACGGCGGCGGCGCGTTTGATCACATCGTACGCCATCACCGAGCAGTGCATTTTTTGCGGCGGCACGGCGGGAATATCGGGCGCGTCGCGCAGCGCAAACTCAACATCGATGTTGGTGATCTTGACCGCTTCATCGACCGTTTTTCCAATGCAGAGCTCCGCCATCATATCGCTTGAAGCGATCGCCGTTCCGCAGCCAAAACTCTTGAACCTAGCCAGTTTGATCGCTCCTGCTGGATCGACCGCCCAAAACAGACGCACCGCGTCGCCGCACGATTCCGCGCCAAAATCCGCCGTTACGAGGCGGCAGCCCAGATTGTCCGCTTCCGCTTGCGTGATCTCGCCGCGATGAGTTGGATTGTCCATTCGCGCCGCAACTTTTGCCGAGTACTCCTCCCAAAGAGCGCCGCCGATTAGATCATTTTTTGACATTGTCTATCCTTATTTCGTATAACTAATTGAGATGTCGCGCAACCGTGCGATCGCTTGGTGAAGTACCTCGATTGCGCGGTTGATTTCGGCTTCGGTTGTAAATCGTGAGAGGCTGAGACGAACTGCCGTATGCGCCAGCTCTTTATCCGCGCCGATCGCCGTTAAGATCGGGTTTGCTTCCAGATCCTCGCTTGCACAGGCACTGCCCGTGCTTGCCGCGATGCCGTTTTTGTTGAGATCCCAGAGCATCGATTCGCCTTCGACGCCGCGAACGCTTGCCAAGATCGTATTTGGTACGCGCTTGTTGCGATCGCCGACAACCAACACATCGCTGATCTTGAGCAGCGCGTCTTCAAGTTTGTCTTTTAGGCGGCGCACTTCGGTCGATTCGTACTCAAGCGAACTGTTTGCCAGCTCCATCGCCTCGCCCAGAGCGATCATCAGCGGCGCATTAACCGTGCCCGCACGCAGTCCGCCCATATGCTCACCACCAAAGATCAGCCGCACTTTTGGAACGCCGTTTCGTATGTACAGTCCGCCGACTCCCTTTGGCGCGTGAAATTTGTGTCCGCTAAAGGTGAGATAATCCACTTCGGCGGCTTGTACATCGACCTTGACTTTGCCGATCGCCTGCACCGCGTCGGTGTGAAAAAGCGAGCCTTTTTCATGCGCAATTTGGGCGATCTCGCGGACGGGAAAGATCATTCCCGTTTCGTTGTTTGCCCACATCACGCTGACGAGCGCCGTCTCGTTAGTAACCGCCTCTTTGACATCATCAAGGCTGACAACGCCGTGTTCATTGACCGAAAGGTAGGTAACTTTTACGCCAAGCGTTTCGAGAAAATGGCAGGCGGAACGCATTGAGGGGTGTTCGACGCGAGTTGTAACGATATGGTTTTTGTTGCTGTGTCTGATGAGGTCGAAGTAGATACCCAGCAAAACCGTGTTGTTGCCCTCGCTCGCGCAGCTATTGACGATCAGATCGTCATCGTCGTCGGCGTTAATGCCCGCGTAGAGCTGATCGAGCGCCTTTGTCAGAAACGGGCGAAGCTCCATTCCAAAGCTGTGAAGGCTGTTTGGATTGCCATATTTTTCACACCAAAACGGCTCCATCGCCGCTTTGACCTTTGGATCGACCATTGTGGTTGCGTTGTTGTCTAGGTAGATGCGTTGCATTTGCTTTCCTCTATGAGCATACGGACATTATAGCTCAAATCAGACAAAAAGTCTCTGATTCACTCTTAAAGTCGAATTGTATAATGTTTATGGCAAGTAATGGTAGGATAGGCACACTAAATCTGTTTGAGGAGTCCATTGTGACAGTCAGTGTTATGCGAGAGCCGACCCATTATCAGGTTACGATAGATGGCACGATCAAGAGCGTTTCAGACTCGCAGTCGATCAAAGATGCGATTGTTGGTTGTACAGACACAACGCTTGCGGTGCAAATCCTCATTCTCAACTCCTTTTCGGTTACATCTTCGGTGATCGGCTTCCTGCTCAAAAAAGTGCAGGCGGACAAACTCGGTTTGACGATCCAAGTTACCGACGAGAGGCTCTACGATCTGTTCAAGAGCCTGAACCTCAACGAGATTCTCAAAGTCAGCAAAGTTGCCTTGTCTGATGGCAACAAAGCCAACGCCTCCAATGCAGCTATTTGATCCGCTCTTTTTCGTTGAATGTACAACGAAGCAGTCAGTTGCGTTGCCAATCGGCGAGAGCGGTGCGGCGTTTGTAGCGATCGTCCGCGATCAAGAGGTGCTGGATCTCATCGCCGAAAAAGCGCACTCATTTGGGTCAAGGCTAACGCTTGAAACACTGATCGCCGAACTTGCAGACGCACAGATCGCTTGCGGCGCTGCGGCACATCTTGCGATCTTCGACGCCAAAAACGATCGCTTCAGTCTAGCCTCGATCGGTGCGCCTGCCGTGCTGTGCAAAAACCGCGACGGCGAGATCATCACGCTGAGCAAACCCTCTGATACGCTGAGTGCTGAGGCGATATTTCACACGGGTTGCAGCGAGATCGCAACGCTGTTTTTCACGCTCGATCCAAAGCTGCCAATGCTTGTGGAAAACCATCTGCCGTTTTCGTTTTCGCGCAGAGAGATCGACGCGGCGTTGGAGGGTTTCACCAGTCGGCGCGACTACCAGTACCTATTTCTCAACCACGAGATCGCACAGGTGCGGCTGGTAAGTATCTCCGAATCGATCGACGCAAAACTCAATTCCATCAAACGGTACGAGGCGTGGCTAGAAGCGCGGCTGGAGAAGTATGTACCCGATGACGAAGAGGCAACCAACACGATCCTGATTTTCAACGAACTGATTGTCAATGCCTACGAACACGGATCGCTTGGGATCGACAAGGTGAAAAAACAGGAGCAGATCGAACAGGGTACTTACGATGATTATGTGCAGATTCTAGAGCAGCAGCACAGCGGTCAGATTCATATCAAGATCGATTTCTACCGCGAAGGTTTTTTGATCGCGCAGATCACAAACGAGGGTGTAGGGTTTGACTTTAACGCGCAGATCGAAGCGCACGAGGAGTTTGAAACCAGCTTCTATCGCGGGCGCGGAATACTCATGGCGCAGCAAAACAGTGCGGCGCTTTTCTACACAAACAGCGGACGCAGCGTCATTTTCATCGTCAGATGTAAGCAGACAGGCGCTCCAAAATCCAGCTTCGTCGATGAAACGCTCCTCAAATCGATCACCGTTTTGTACGCCGAAGATGACGAGTACATCCGCAACCATGTCAATATGCTGCTCAAACGCGCCGTCAAAAATCTGCTGCTTGCCGAAAACGGCAGCGAGGCGCTTGAGCTATTCAAACGCTACCGCCCCGACATTGTTGTAACCGATGTTGAAATGCCGATGATAGGCGGACTGGAGCTTTCGAGAAAAATCCGCGAGATCAGCCGTGATGTGCCGATTGTGGTTACGACGGCGCACAACGATGAAGACTTCTTTTTGCAGGCGATCGACGCTGAAGTCGATAAGTTTCTCATCAAGCCCGTGCGCGTTCCGATTATGCGAAATGTACTCAACCGATTTGCAAGATCGATCTACCTACAAAAGGCGGTAAATCTAAATCTTGGCGTGATTGACACGGCGAAGCTCAAGCTATTTTGCCGCGATGAAACGGCGCAGATTCCGTCGCTCAAAGTCAAGGCAACGATCAATAACGCGATCTACGGCGTGATCAAATTGGACGATATGCGATCGCTCCTGTTTGTCGCCTCCGCATCGCCATTTACGCTTGTCGCCTACGCCACGCTTTTGAACTTGCTGTTACGATCGCGCGATGTCTGGGAAGCGGTTGCCGTTGCACATAACGAGATCGAAGGCTACCTGCTTGAGTACGAGACGATCAACTCCGCTTTTGCGGTGTACAACGCGGGCGCAGACGCGATCGCCGCCGCCGTATTTGGCGAAGCTGACTGCGAGATTGGCGGTATCAGCGCGGTGCAAAATCCGCTACTTAGCGATGGCGAGACGATCGCAAAGAGCATTCATAAACTAACAGACGAGAGTACGCAGATCGTACTGGCATGCCGCGGCGCGATCGTAGAAGTCGAGATTGGTCAATGATCCTGCGATGAGCAACCAAGAGGTACTAGCGCTCAAATACCGCCCCAAAACATTTGGCGATCTCATCGGTCAAGAGGCGGTTAGCCGCACCCTTTCGCTTGCGCTTGAAAACAAAAAACTCTCGCACGCCTACCTATTTTCGGGGCTGCGCGGCAGCGGCAAAACCTCTAGCGCGCGGATCTTTGCAAAGTCGCTCTTGTGCGAAAAGGGCATTAGCGCAAAACCGTGCGAGGAGTGCGATCACTGCAAGCAGGCAAACGAAGGGCGGCACATCGACATTATCGAAATGGACGCGGCAAGCAATCGCGGCATTGACGACATTCGCGATCTTATCGAACACACAAAATACGCTCCGGCGAGCGGTCGCTTCAAGATTTTCATTATGGACGAAGTGCATATGCTCACCAAAGAGGCGTTTAACGCGCTTCTAAAAACCCTTGAAGAGCCGCCGCCGTATATCAAGTTTCTGCTCGCCACTACCGATCCTGCCAAGCTGCCCGCTACGATTCTTTCGCGTACGCAGCACTTTCGGTTCAAAAAGATCACCTTCGGCGATGTACTCGCACACCTTCGACACATCGTTTCGCTCGAACAGATCGCCGCAGATGAACAGGCGCTGGAGGTGATCGCCCGCGTTGGAGGCGGTTCGCTGCGCGATTCGATCACGCTTTTGCAGCAGGCGATCAGCTATGGAAACGGCAAAGTTGGGCTGATCGAAACCGTGCAAATGCTGGGTGTGCTCGATCCAAAAGCGATCGAATCGTACTTTGATCTCATCTTCAAACAAGATGCCAGCGGCGCGGTCAATTTTGTACGCGAGTTTGAAACAAACGATTCCGAGATGGTCATTGACGAGTTGCTGGCGTATCTCAAAGAGCAGCTTTTTGCGATGAAGCCGCCTTTTACGACCGTAACGATCGAACGATTTTTTCGGATCGCCGCTGAGATGAAAAGCCTGTTGTACTACGGCGCGGACGGCAGTTTTGTCTTGGCGCTGATGAGTATGAAGATGATCGAAGCGTTGCGGGCGGAGGCGATCAGAGACGAAATCGACAGGCTGGAAAACGATCTCATTGGCGTACCAAATGTCCCTAGCGCACCCGCCGCGCGATCGTCTGCGCCGCAAGCTCAGCAAACGCCGAGCGTTGCCGTGTCTGCCGCACCCGTACGCGAAGCCGCCGCACCGCGCGATCCCGCTTGGTTATACGCCGAACTCGTGCGCAAAGTTAGCGATCGCAGCGCACAAATGGGCGACGCGCTCCGCGACTCTGTGCGTTTTGTCGCCTACGAAAACGACGAACTGCGCTGCGAGTTTGCCGATAGCGGCGGCGCGATCGAACGGCTTCGCAAGGACTACAAACTCTTTGCTGAACTCGTCCGCGAAGTTTTTGGCGCAAATACCAAGATCGTCAAGGTCAGCCCCGATCCAGCAGAAACAAAACCTGACAGCAACGATCCATCGCAGATTTTAGAACAACCGCTCGTCAAACAAGCTATGGAAACCTTCACCCCCGAAAAAGTCAATATCTACAAATCAAACTAACGGTAGGTTTCTAGAGTTGCTTTACAAACACCGCGACAGCCGACTATTGCCAGCCGATTCCCGCACTATCAAATGACGGTCACCCCCCAAGCACAACTCTAAAATCCTCAACAAAGCCAGTCTATGACAGTATTTGTTGGGGGTAATTAGTAATGAGCGTTAAAAAAAGTGTGTCATTTGCGGTTCAGCAAAAGTTAAGAAAACGGTAAAAACAGAGGAAAACAGCGATATAAATGCTTGTCGTGCGATCATCGGTGTGTAGACAAGGTCAGATTATTCTAAATTCGCAATACAAATGGTAGTACGGTTCATTCCCATCCGCATAAACGCATAGGATCGAATAATGATTGATCTACTAGGGTTTGTGGGGGTGGCGGACGGTGGCGGCTTGAGGCTGATTGCTTTGTGGAGGTTATTGGCGGGTTGATTTACGATCGGTGGTGGTGGTTATACGCCGCCGATCCGAAAGTCGCTTTTTATCCGAAAAAAGTCTCGTTTTAAGTGTGGTTTTACATAAGTTTTGATAGATTTTGATAGGCTTCAAACGCGATTGAATAGAAATTAGACTATTTTCAAACTCACAAACCCGCTTCACCACTAAAATCGCGCCATTTTGTGTCCCTCTTCATTGAGTCCAATTTCAAACTTTAATCCATACCAACCACGATCGCACTCTCCCCCCGCCTATGTTGCTAGAATTATCGCTTCACCGCACCCGCGACATTTGTGCCGATGTCAGCGGGCGATTTCACCACGATAGCGCCCGCCGCCGCGAGTGCGCTCATCTTTTCCGCAGCCGTTCCCGCACTGCCCGCGATGATCGCCCCCGCGTGTCCCATCCGTTTGCCTTTTGGTGCACTCTGCCCCGCGATAAACGCGATCACAGGCTTTTTGACATTTGCTTTGATAAACCGCGCCGCCTCGATCTCAAGTTCGCCGCCAATCTCGCCGATCATCACGATCGCCCGCGTCTCGTCGTCGGCTTCAAAAAGTTTGAGCAAATCAATGTAGCTCAGCCCGATGATCGGGTCGCCGCCGATGCCCACCGCCGTCGAAATGCCCAGCCCCGACTTGACGATTTGGTTCGCCGCCTCGTAGGTGAGCGTGCCCGACTTGGATATCAGCCCTATCGACCCGCGCTTGAAAATCGAGGCGGGCATAATGCCGATTTTGGCTTCATCGGGCGTGATAATGCCGGGGCAATTCGGACCTATCAACCTTACGCCACGCTTAAAGGCGTATGCTTTCGCCCGCACCATATCCGCCACAGGCGCACCCTCCGTGATCGCAACGATCAGCTTCACGCCTGCATCGGCTGCCTCCATCACCGCGTCCGCCGCACCCGCACACGGCACAAATATCAGGCTCGTATCAGCATTCGTTTCGCGCACCGCCTCGCTAACGGTGTTGAACACGGGGCGGTCAAGGTGCATACTGCCGCCCTTATTCGGCGTTACGCCGCCGACAATCTGCGTACCGTACGCAATGCACTGCTCGCTATGAAATGTACCCTCTTTGCCCGTGAAACCCTGCACGATCACTCGCGTATTTTTATCGACTAAAATTGACATATTTTGCTGCCTTTCATTGTATGTTTTGCAACCGTTTTCATTGCTATTTCTTTCTATGATTTCTGCGCTAGTTTGACCACTTTTTGCGCACCATCGGTAAGGTTTTCAGCGGCAATGATATTTTTCGCATTGGCGTTTTGCAAAATCACTTTTGCTTCCTCCGCATTTGTGCCATCTAACCGCACCACCACAGGCACTTTAATATCAATATTTTGCGCCGCAGCCAATATGCCGTTTGCCACACGATCGCACCGCACAATTCCGCCAAAGATATTGACAAAAATCGCCCGTACATTTTCATCACGCAATATGATTTCAAAACCTTTCGCTACCGTTTCGGCAGACGCCCCGCCGCCCACATCAAGAAAGTTCGCAGGCTCAGCCCCCGCGTGTTTTATAATGTCCATTGTCGCCATTGCAAGCCCCGCGCCATTAACCATACAGCCGACATTTCCGTCCAATTTTACATAGCTAAGCGCGTGTCTGTTTGCCTCAGTTTCGCTAGGCTCTTCCTCGTCCAAATCGCGCAATGCTTCTATGTTTTTTTGCCGAAACAGTGCATTATCATCAAAACCGAGTTTTGCGTCTAATGCTATAAACGCATTTTCGGCGGTCAAAACAAGCGGATTGATCTCAACCATATTTGCGTCCGTTTGCTCATAACATTTATATAGTGCGCTCACAAAACGCCCAAATTCACCTATCTGTTCTTTGGCAAGATTCAGCGCAAAAGCTAACTTGCGGATATGAAATCCTTGCAATCCTATTAAAGGATCGATCGGTACTCGCACGATTTTATCTGGGTGTTTCGCGGCGATTTCTTCTATCTCCATTCCGCCTTCGCTTGATGCCATTATTACAGGCATTTCTAGCGAGCGATCGAGCGCAAAAGCTAAATAGTATTCTTTGGCTATGTTTGCGCCCTGTTCTATGTACAATTTTTTGACTATTTTGCCGTGTGCGCCCGTCTGGTGCGTGATCAGCGTCATTCCCAACATTTGCGCGGCGATCGCCTCAACTTCGTCCAATGATCGTGCCAATTTCACGCCGCCCGCCTTGCCGCGCCCGCCCGCGTGAATCTGCGCCTTGACCACCCATACGCCGCCGCCGAGCTGCTCCGCCGCCGCCCTCGCCTCGTGCGCACTCGCAGCAGCCGCGCCGCGCAGCACACTCACGCCGTAATGCTTAAACAATTCTTTAGCTTGATATTCGTGGATATTCATCCGCTCCCCTTGTTTGATCGCAAAATTGGCGGATTATACTCGCTAGGGGTTTATGAGGAGGCGTCGTCAAGCGGGCGCAACATTGACGGCAATTTATCTTGCGCTACAAAGGATAGCTTTACCGCCGCTAAAAAGCGCACCGATTACAATTCCAACGCTAACACTATTTTGCGGCATTTGCTATACTCCTTGTATGGAAAATGAAACGGTTAAAACGCACGAAACCAAACCGCCCAGCGTCCCACCAGAGCTTGACCCTGAAACGATGACGCGGGTTATGCTTGCGTTTAACGCGGCTGCTATTTTTTTCATACTGCTCTTTGATAATCCTTTTGAGTTTGGCTTTTTCGCCAACTTTGCAATGTTGGTGTTCACTGGATGTCTTGGCGCTATTATTTTGATGCCCTTCTATGCGCCTTTTGAGATACCCCTCTTTGTTATTGGCGAGCAGATATACAGGGCAATCAGATACAGACGATCTCGGTAGCAAACGCTTCATTTCACAACCTTCTGCGTCATAGCTTGTAGCGGCAAAGCTCATTTGTAGCTCCCGCGCGTCATTTTGTTCTTTTATAATTTGACAATAGCTGGTGATAAAAAGCAAACAAACTTAGGGGGGGGTGATTTATGGGAAGTAGCGCTTGGGGGTTAGGTCGACAGCGATCAACGGCTGGCTGTCAACGCTTCCACAGATTAGCTCCCGTCAGAAATCTGCTTCTCGCCCCAATTGCTACGCCCAATTATGCGCTACGCCAGCTTAAAAGTCAAGGTGTTTTACCAATAACGATCGGATAAAACGCAACTTTTGTTATTCCAATAGTTTCCAGCGCCTCCTGAAACGCTTTGCCTTGTTGCGGCGCGGTTTTGAGCTTGATTAAGAGCGCGTTGATGCTTGTTGCGGCAACTTGCGGGCTTTTGCCCAGCGACACAAACGAGCTACTTAACGCAGCCGCCTGTTCGCTCGTAAGTCCAAAAACCTTTGCCGAACCGCCAATCCTGCCAAGCACATTGACAATACTTGCAGCTTTAGACGCGCTATTGTCGCTTAGATGGTTGATCGCATCGCCCAGATTGCCCACTTCATCGAGCGAGAGGCTATAAACATTCATCAGCTTTGCGATCGACTCGCCCGCTTCACCCGCCGCCATATCAAACGCGGTGCTCATCTTGGCAACCGTTGTCGTGAAGCCCATCAGATTTTCTTTGGCAATGCCAAGCTGTCCGCCGCTTGCCGTGATCTGCGCTAGTTCGTTTGCGCTTAGCGGTATTGTGCGGCTTAATTCCAACAAGCCCTTGTTAAAGTCTTTGAACTCTATCTCATCGGTAAAATCCACCACCTTTTTCACATCAGCCATCGCGCTTTCAAAGTCGATCGCCTGCGAGATCGGCTTAGCAAGCGCAGCGCCAAGTGCTAAATTGCCGAAAAATTTACCTTTTAGATCGTCAAATTCGTTTCGCGCGGTTTTAAGTCTTTTGCCAAGCGTGCCAATTTTGTCTTCAGCATTTTTTGCGGCTTCGCCTATTTGTCCGATCCCATTTTTTACCGCGTCGATCGCCGTTTGACCCGCGAACATCGCGCCAATTAAAAGATTTAAGCTAATAACAGCCATTTTTTTGCTATCCTTTCGATATGGACAAGTTTATAGACAAACTAGAAAAATGCTTCTACGCGGCGGCAACCATAAATGTTGCGATCGTTTGGATCGCGATGTATTCTGATCTTTCGCTTGGCGATTGGATGATGGGAATGCCTATCGCTATGATTGCGGGTGCGCTTTTGTCCATCGTGCTTTTCCCCATTACCATCGCCGAAGCCCTCGTCATCTGGCTCGTTTTGTGGCTTCTCGCGCGATTTCTAAAAGCCTCGCAACCCGTCATTTCACAGCCCTCCTTGCCTCTTTAATCAACGCCCTAAATTCCTGCATACTCATCTCTAAACAGTCGTTAAATCCCTGATGAAGCACAGCGCCCAAGAGAGCAATCCCTCTTAGGCAGCTACTCCAATCTAGGACAAAAAAACCGCTTAACCTCTTTTGCAAAAGCGAGTAGTCTTTGAGCGTAAGCTCGTCAAGCTCCTGCGGCGTTGTATTGGTCAAGTTGCCAATCAACGCAAACTATGTCCTCCCAACGCTAGAAAATCCGTATGAGGTTTATATGACGCAGTACGCCGATGGCACGCACAGAATGCGGTATATAGGATTATTTGAAAACAACAAATCTATGCTGGCTATTACGCTCAATAGGGACGGAAACATTTTCTGGAATACTATTTATATAAAGCAAAAACAGATGAATAAATCCCGCGTTGGTTGGTTGCTGTACGCAAAATGATCATAGGTGCGGCGCCCTTATACTGCCAAGTAGCGGCTTGGAGCATCCCTTCGTAGGCGTAATCCCGCTAGAAAGCCTACTCCGCAACCACACCCATACAACATTATATCGCGTTTTATAAAAGTTACGCGCTTTTTGCCGAATAAAACGCAACTTTTTAAGCTCCATCTTCTGCCGCCACTACGATCGGCGGGAGCCAATTAAACCCAAATTTGCGCTCCTCTGCGATCTTGCGCGGTCCCGACCAAAAGCCGTGCCAATGAGCGCGGCGAATGTGCGGGCGCGTAGTTTTGCGGGTTTTATCGCCGCCGATCTCGTGGCTATGCGCGACTACGGCGATGATCGGCTTACAGACGAGGAGCGGCAGCAAAGGTTGGCGATTGGTGCGGGAGTTGGCGCAGTAGGTAACGCTGGCATTGCGGCATTGACAGCGGCATATAGGGCGTACAAGCTGGGTAAGAGTGGTGCGGGTGCGGCGGCAGGTGTTGCCCGTCCGTCTGTCAATAGAGATTCTTCGGCTTTGCCTCAGAATGACAGCGCAGGAGCAAGCACGGCAGAGGCGATCCGCAATAACGCGGGTGAGCTTGGTTTTACTCGTAGTGATGACGCTATGCCTACTGGTGAAGGTGTAGGCGCAAGAGATATTCAGCATGAGAAGCGCGGGATTTATAATGTGCATTTCAACGAAAAGACATCAACAATCATCAGGCGCGACGCTGATGAAGTCGTGAAAGCCTTGATGTATGAGATGGGTCGAGAAAACCCCGTTACCAAAAAGGGCTATGGCGATCAGCACATTATCAAGCACACAGTTGATCCAAGTGCAAAGGGCTTTGTAACAACGCGAGAGCTGCTAGGTATGGGCGACATCGTGCGCAGCGTAGAGCCTAGAGTAGAAGCAAACGGTCTAAGGGTTTATGAGAAAACAACCGAAGATGGGACGATGTTCCGCGTGATTGTGGGTGATAAGCACGATGGAAACGAGAGGGTAATTTCGTTCTATTCTGACAGGAATGTGCCGAAGGAAGCTACTACATCGGTAGCTATTAACTCAACCTTCGGCAACGAAACTATACCACAAAAACCACAATTTGCATTAAAACCTGCATATCTTCCTGTTCCTGCGGGTCATACGCCTCAAGCCGTAGCAGCAAAAGCGATCAACCAAAAGCGATCCGAGCTTGCAAACACGCTCAATAGTGCGCTTGCAAAGATGAAAGATGAAGCGGGCGAGGATTGGGAAGCGATCACGGCAAATATCTTTAACGGCGATCGAAAGATGTTGAACAATCCTGAAACGGCTGATCCCGTTGCGTTTGGTAGGTTGCTCAATGGGATACAAGAAGAGCTAAAGGGTGTGCGCAGAATGAAAGCAGAGCGGGAAGAGATTCTTCGCTCGCTGCGCTCTGCTCAGAATGACAAGGGTGGTGTTCGCAATGACCAGATTGCGGGTCAAGCCCGCAATGACAAGGTGGGCAAGCAGTTCAAAGAGGCGAAAACACACCCTCGTTATGAAGAGATGATGGGCATGCGCGAGGATATTAAAGCTACGCAAACCAAAAGCGAGAATGTCCGCGACTTTCGCGCCACAAGCCTACAAACAGACGACGGCTACAAGTGGGTTAGAGGCGGTTATTCGCACAACTACGCCAGCGACTTTAGGCTGACAAAGGCACAGGTTAAACGGATTCGTGAAGGCAAAGCAACCGAACAGGACAAACGCGATCTTCTTAGCGATCTAAAGACGATCGACACTCACCCTACTTGGTCAGACGATGCTCAAAGCCTTACGAAGGAGATCGGGTTGCTTAGAGAGCAACGCGATTCGTTAGGACTTAACCCCGATCAAAAGGCGGAACTTGCAAACCTAGAGGCGCGGCTTGAAAGACGGAACGAACTGATCAAGAAGGGCGTGGTTGTCCAATCTAACCCAAACGCGGGCGGTGCAATCGTAGGCGCACAGGCGGGTTGGGAAAAAGACGAGAACGGACGATGGCGGTTTAATCCTGCAAAGGCGGCAGTTGGAGCTGCGGCAGGACTGGGGGCGGCAAGGGTGATGACGAAGGGTCAGGCGTTAAAGCCTGCGAACCCGCTATACGCCATAACAGGAAAACAGGAGCGGCGCGAGATAGGCAATATCGGCAAAGTCTTACGCGGTGAAAAGCCTTCAACGATTATCCGCAAAGACGAAGCGGCGATCAAGCGAGAGGCAGAATATCGCAAAGCGGACGCGGCAGAGGTAGAGAAGGCGATCGCGTTTGAGAGAGGACGCGAGAAACGAGGGATCGGCTTTGGGGCTGTCCATATAGAAAAACACCTAGACGAAGGTGCTAAAGGGTTTGTTACACCCGTAGAAGTCATGTCAATCGGCAAAGTGATTAGAGAGGGCAAGTTCAGCGTAAACGACGGTAAGCATATTTACACGCTTACAAAAGAGGACGGCACAAATCTTTATGCGATCGTGGGCTTTAAGGATATGGTGGGCAAAAAGGGCGAAAGGACGATTTCGTTTTATTCGGATAGAAACATGCTGCCAAAGGTAGCGTCATCACTGGACACACTTACTTCCTCCTCTGGCGGCAAGACGGCAAATATACCACAACTTCCTGCACTTGTCAAGTCAAATGCGCCCAAAACTACGACAACAACCGTAAAAAGTCCAATCAGCGTAGGATCGACGGCGGTTGGATTTGTGGGCGGTGGGTTAAGCGGTGAGAACGGTTGGGATAGCGAAAGAGCGATCATCGGCGCAGTTGGCGGTTACGGAGTAGGCTCGCGCTTTGCAACAAGAAACTTGGCAAAAACATACTCCGCGATCACCAAGACCAAAGCGGCGTTTGATGATATTACGGGAGCAAAGGGAACTCTAAGAAGGCTTTTTACCAATACGCTAAACGATGAATACCTTGCGGCAAGGGGCGTTCGACAAGAGAGTATCAACGCCGAATCGATCAAGCTAGAACGGCTTCACAATGCGTTAAAAGAGCTGCCCGAAAACGAACGGATCGCTCTGCACGAGTTTCTACAAGGCGATAGAGCGGCAGTTCCTGCACACCTGCAAACCCTAGCGGGTGATATGCGAAAGACCATTGACGATCTAAGCAAAGAGCTTGTGGGCAGCGGAGTGTTGAGCAAAGAAGCATACGATGAGTGGGTAGGTAAATATCTGCACCGAAGCTACGAGAAACATCTAGGCTTTATGGGAGCGATCAACAATTTGCGCGATATACCAAGCTATCTACGCGGTAAGCTGGGCAACAACTCACATATTCCTACGATTATGCAACGGGGCAAGGTGTGGGTTGGCGATCAGTCGGAGTTTGACCTTTTGATGAGACAGGGGAAGATCGGAAGAGTTGCGGACGGATTGATTGAGGCGAAGAGTTTGAGTAGTGGCAAGCAGCCTGTCATTCTGAAGAGCGAAGCGATGAATCTCAAAACTAACACAGATACTTCGGCTTCGCCTCAGAATGACAGAGGAGCTTCGGTCCAGAATGACAAGATTGCGGATCATGTCCGCAATGACGGCGGAGGGTTTGGCACAATCTACACGCAGTTTCGCGGCAAGCCAAACGAAGCGATCGCACACCTGATGAAAACCAAAGAGGGCGAAGCGGTCGGTGCGCTCTATCATAAAGATGTGGGTGAGATTGATCTGGTGTGGGGCGTGGAAGGCACAGGCAAAAGCGACGGCTACGGATTATCGAAAATCGTGAAGTTCCACCCTGAAGTATTGAACGACTTACAGGGGATTCTTAGCTCAATGAAAGTCGTATCAAAGAGCGAGAATCGCATACGGCTTGAAAGCGTTTCGCACACGGCGGGTATCAGATTAGATTATGACGGTAAGAGTAAAACTTGGCTGATGACGGCATTTGAAAAGCGAGCCGATCCCGTCAGGAGGACGGACATTGACGGGCGGTCGATTAACGATCGAGTTGAGATGACACAGCTCCCTCAACTAAAGGCTTCAACCGCAACTATACCACAAAAACTAGCGAGTGGCAAATACCAGTTCCGCCGCGACTGGACGAAAGCCGAACGAGAGCAGATGGGCGAGGTTACGGACGCGGCATACACGCTGCCTGAAACGCTATTGCGTCTTAATGTGATGAAGCACAATGCGGCGTTTCTCAAAGAGGCTGAAGCGATAGGGGGCGCAACGCTGGACGAAGCGGCGGCTAAAGCACTAGGCGATCAGCTTGGATCGCAAGGGTGGGCGCGAGTTCCCGACAATCTCAAGTATGGAGTATTGGCAAACAAGGTTGTGCGTAAAGATGTACTAGACGACATCAACAGCTTTAATGACGCGGTTAATCAAACGCTCTTTGGACGAAGCGATCCGTTAAGCCGCGCGTGGCTTGGGTATTTGGGTGCGTGGAAGAAGTCGAAGACGATTTGGAATGCGCCTACGCATATGAACAACTTTAATAGCAATCTGTTCTTAATGCACCTTGCGGGTATGAAAACAAACGAGATCGCCACGAGTTTAGGTAGAGCCGCGAAGACGATCTACTCGGCAAGCAGATACGAAGCCCTGCACACAAAAGCGATACTTGGGAGACTCAGCGCGGCTGAAAAGGCGGAATACAACAAAATCGGAACGGCGATCGCAGACTTCGTAGAGGCAAAATCGCTAGGCGTGTTTGGACGATCGCAGCTTAACGACA
Organism: Campylobacterota bacterium; assembly: GCA_025997415.1. GTDB lineage: Bacteria > Campylobacterota > Campylobacteria > Campylobacterales > SZUA-545 > JAIRKM01. The sequence continues at coordinate 8,629 of BNUO01000014.1, read as the reverse complement.
TTTTGCGGGGGCATATGGTGGGCTGGACGAAGGCGGGCAAGCTAGGCAAACTTGACGAGTTCGCGCAGAAGCTCTATCAAGGCGAGGACAACATCAACCGTTTAGCGGCGTATTCGTTTCTGCGGCGAACGCACAATATGAGCGCGGCGCAGGCTAAGGAGTTTGTGCTGAAGCTAATGCCCGATTACACGCAGCCAATGCCGGCAGGAATCAGGGCGTTAAGAGATAGCGGCATAGCTCCGTTTATCTCGTGGAGCTACTACACCGTGCCTACGATTTTGCGGCTGATGAAAACAAAGCAGGGCGCGTTACAGATGGCTAAGGTTATTGGATCTCTTAGCGCATTGGAGGCGATCGTGGGCGTTAATCCCGCGTCGAATCTGCCGTTTGTCAGCGGTGATAAACCTGACGACTTCAAAGCGCGGCGCGTTGCCATAGCAAAGCAGGGCGATACCGTGCAACCCTCCTGCTTACCGCTTGTTATGACTTCGATTAAAATCTTGTCGTGGTCAGGCATTAAGCAGGTTTATGCACTCGATCGTCAGAATGCGTTATGAAATAGTCATATGCAACTAGCAAAACACCGAAAACGCACATCCCGCCGCCCATAATTAGCAAAGCTGTCATTTCGTATCCTTTAAAAAGTAATAACCGCACATAAAAAGCAACATAACCAAGACAAATGCCGCGATGATTGTAGCTGATTTTGAAGATGGATCGATCATCTGAGTGAGCGCACCGCCTGCGTATGTGGCAACGGACGGTAATAGAAAGTATTTGCCGATCTCTGTTTTAACCGTTTGGCTCAATTCGCGTTTCATTTTGCCATTTCGTCTGTGATAGCCAAATATGGGTGCATTTAGGGGCATTGCTAACCGCTCGTGGAATTGATGATTTAGATTTTGATTTTTTACCGATGAATGCTGATGACGAGAGGGTTGATTCTTGGTTGCGGAGGCAGGATTTGAACCTGCGACCTTCGGGTTATGAGGAGTTCCCGTCCTTCTGATTTGCGAATTTATACCGATTTGTACCGAATAAGTACATTTTTATCGAATTTAACAAAAAAATCCGCTCAAAATGCCCCTAATATGCCCCAATAATGCCCCTTGTCCTATTGACATTTAAGCACATTTGTGTTATAATTCGGTTATTGCACAAGAAAGGGGTGGAATGGTACTTAAACGGCTTGCGGATTGGCTAGAGAAGATCAGCGTTGCGGGTCTAGCGGTTGGTCTTTTTCAATTAAATACAGCAGGCGTTATCACAGGCGTTTTGGCGTTTTGTGGAACAATGCTACTGACACATCACATTCACAAAAAGGATGCAAAATGAGTTTATGGTACTTCATGATTTTCATGATTATCGTTGTTACTGCGGCTGGCGTTTATATTGCCAAGCGTGATGAGCAAGCTCACAAGCCTGCTTAATGCCTGACTACGACAAAATCCTAATCGACACGATCTCGAGCGGCAAAAAAGCGGGGTGTCGATGGAGTTCGGCAGCTATCACAGCCGCCGCTTCGATCGTTGGTGCGTCAATGCCTGTTGAAACGCGCTTTTGTCTTATCTGCGGCAAACCGTTCGATGGCAGAGGTCGCGGCAAGTTTTGTTCCAATGCTTGCCGGCAGCGAAACAAATACGCGAAAATCAAAGAATTACGCGCTCAAAACTGATTAAATTTTCTACACACATCGCCGGCTGTAGCTTGTATAAAATTTAATCACAGCTTTCCATCGGCGCCGCTTCGCGCTCGCAACCCAAAAAACAACATCACTCTTTGCCCTTCCGAATCCTTAAGCAGCGCTATGACCGCGCGTTTGCAGTCAAGAGCGTAGCGGGGTCGTGGAATAAATGGGCTGTCGCGAGCGCGTGAGCTTGCGAATGCGCCGCGACGGTCGCCCGTTTATGCCGCGAAAGCCCCTTGACGGCAAACTAGGCGCGGTTGTAAAATTGCTGCTTGGATTAGGAAGGCTGTGCTGGTCTATGTTTGTTGGCATAGCCGCGACGCGAAGCGGCGCATCTTGGCTACTTATAATAAGTTCTTGTCAGTCTAACTTTGAGCCTGCTCCTCTTGAGATTCAATCACTCTGTACGCTATGTTGATTCCCTGTTTCTGCTGTTCCCTAATCCACTTGTCCGCATTCGCATTCACCTTGTGAGATACCGCAAGTCTGAATTTAATCGGTCGCTTTTCGTCTTTTATTGGAGTTGTGTAGCTCGTGCAGTTACCCAAGAACTCTTTAGCCTCTTTGTGTGTTACTGCGTCTTCTTTCCAGTTTTTGCATTGGATCAAGAGAATCTCTTGATCATCTTGCGCAATGATGTCGATTCCGTCATCTTTTCTGCCTCGTTCTATGCCTCTGTACTCAACCTTGTAGCCCTCTTGTTCGCATAGTTGCCCGATTTGCTTCTCGTAGGACAGACCCTTTGCGATGTTTTGCAGTTTCATCTGATACCACTTTTTGCCCTTTTCCTTTTTGGCTTGCTCTTCCTGCTCTTCCCATGCTTCCTTCTCTGCCTTCTCTCTTGCCTCGCGTTGTGCGTTTGCTTTCTTGATCGCGATAAAGAACACGATCACCACAATCCCTGCTCCTACTAGCGCCGCTAGAATGCTTGTCATTGTTTAGCCTTGTTTTTGGTGTATCGACATGCTCGTAAGCTGTCGCTCTATCTTGCTACTACCTAGCTTTTGACTTGGTTTCGCTCCTGTCCGATATGCCCTCAAAATGCCATCAACTGCTGTCCAGCGCCTCTATCTGCGCTAGTAGGTAGAGCTTTTGAACTGATTTCTTGGGCAGTTTTTCTAAGAGGTCAATCATCGGTTTTAACTCCTCGCCGGCATTTGTACATTGTTTTTGATGAATAAACATCTCACCAGTTCCAAAAATCAGCCAATCTGCGGATATTCCATATTTTTCGCGCATTTTATCAAAAAAAGTATGCGGAATCTTCGTTTCCGTGTTGTTTTCATACCTCTGGTATGTGCCAAATGGTATATCTAAATTCTTAGCAAATTCCTCTTGTCTGCTGAATTTGAGGGCATTTCTTGCCTCTTTAATGCGATTTTGAATCATTTTTTCTCCATAGCTCTTGACATTTCAGCATTTCTGCGATACTATTTCATCAGAAATGGTAGAGAAGGCTCGTTTATGACCACAGGCTTCGTCAAAACTCCTAACACTGGGCTTTACCGCCGCCCATCAGACAATGCCTATCGCCTTGTCGTTGTGGTCGGCGGTAAACGCCATAAGCTCGTGGTTAAAAACCACACCGAAAAAAGCGCACTCACTATCCTTGTGGAGTGGCGCGAGAAGTTGCAAGGCAATGTCTCTGGGCAAACGCTCAGAACTCTATACGATCTATATTTTAGCCATAAACTGCCCGTTTTGAGCGATACCACATCACGCAACTACATAGCCAACTGGTCTAAGTGGATTGAGCCTCGTTTTGGTTCTCTCGACCTAAAAATCCCTACCTATTCAGATTTTCAACTCTTCGCAAACGACCTTCTAAAAGCTGGTCTGTCGCCTAAGACCTGCAAAAACATCATCAGCTTTTGCTTCTCTCTCTATCAGTTCGGCATCCGTCTCGGATATATCGATCGTAACCCCGTACTAGGTGTCCAACTCCCACGCTACGACAACCAAAAGCACATCACTATGAACGATAAGGAATATAACGCCTTCTACTCTGCCATCGATGAGCAAGTCGATCCATTCTGGCGTGCGTTTTGGCTGTTTATGTTACATGGTCGTCGTCTGAATGAAGTGCTAAGCATTAGCTGGCATTTCATCGATTTGGACACGGGTAAATACTCCATTCCGTGCCGCATTAACAAAGCAAAACGGAATATGGAGTATGTAGCCCAGTCTGTCCTAATCGATGCATTAAAGGCTATCAAGCCAGCTAATGCGACAGATGACGACCTAATCTTTCCATCGCCCGTAACCAATAACAAACTAAAAGATGTTCGCAAGTCTTGGACTAGAGTAAGACAACTTTGGGCTATCAAAATGGGCGTTAGCGTGGATAATCTCAAATATATCACTATCCACGATATACGCCATTTAATCGGCGATTACTCTATCAATGTTCTACATCTACCTCTTGAACAAGTATCGCACACGCTCGGACATAGCGATCTACAAATCACTCAACGCTATGTCAATCGCCGTCCTGAATCCTCTCAATCTGTTATCGGTTCAATGTTTCAAAAGCTCGGTATTCAGAAGGGGGTTCAATAATGCTTTTCAATTCCACATCTCATAAAAGGAGTTTAGCTTGAAAAAGTTCTTTTCAATGCTCTGCTTGTGTCTCGTAGGTTTCTCTGTCTCGGCTAACGCCGCTTTATCTGCTAGTGATATCAATATAAGCACTAGCGATTTTATGCTTGTCGCTATCTCAGTCATAGGTGCTGTAGCTGTGATCTGGGGTATCAGAAAAGCTATTGGACTGATTAATGGTGATGATGGCGTTTCTTATGAAGACTATTGTGAACAACTTGGAGCTAAACCAGGTGATGAGTTTGATCGCGATGGTTGGGAACTCATGTCTCGTGAAGAGTATGACTCTTTAGATTAGTCGAAAATGAAATACTGGATTATTAACCTCTTGGCATTAGCTCTAGTAGCTATGTAAGTCCGAGCGCGGCTGTTTCAAAAGTCTGTTCAGCCGCGAAACAAATAAAAACGCTTAAACCAAAACAAAGGGTTTCAAATGTCTTACATGCTAGTTGGCAAAGTCCGCTCTGTCCTATCACGCAGCGGTTACACAAGTAAAACGGGGCAGATATATGGTCCGTCTCTTGTTTTAAGTGTCGAATCTTCTTTTGAGGATGATCAAGGGATTCACCTCGAAATTAAAGAGTGCGCATTCAAGGATGTTCCAAAAAACGACATCCTTAAAACAACGGTTGACAAATTTGTAGCGATTCCTTTCGCTGTGCAATTCAACACTTTTCAGCAAGTTCGAAATGATGAATACATCATTTATGATGTCGATCCGTTCGCCTCGTCCGATCAGTTCGCTGAACATCATCGAAAGAGTAAGCAATGAGTGTTAGTCCTTGCCTGTTGAATGCGCTTAGCATTGTTTTTTTGATAGGCATATCTGCTTTTTTATGCGTTATTTTTTACAAAGTAGTGCGCAATAAAAAAGACTGCATTTCTCAAGTAAATGAGGAATCAAAAGAGATTGTTTAGTAGTCTCAATAACTCCTCTCTTGAGGGGTTAATTGAGCCTATTAGGTTCAAATTTTTCAAAGGAGTTCGTTATGAACAAGTTTCTTTCAACTGTTGGCGTTGCTGGACTGGGTCTAGCTGTTTCTGCGCAAGCTGCTTTGACTTCTGGGGATGTTACCCTCAGCACGGATGATTTTGAGATTGTTGCGATCGCCGTTATTGGCGCGGTTGCTGTAATCTGGGGTATTCGCAAAGCTATCCAGCTTCTCGGTCGTTAAGACCTTATTTCTGCGTCTGACAGACGCGCAGAAAGGACAATAATGCTATTGCTACCAGAATTCTATCAAGTCAATCTCGGCGTTATCTTCGCCGTTATAATTGGCGCTCTTGCTCTTACATGGGGCTTTGAAAAAGCTATCGCGCTAATTAGGGATCGGTGATGGACTACAACGCTACTCTATCGGCTAATATGCTCGGCTTAACCTATCCAGATTATAACTTCCTGATGGGTTTATCGGGGCTTATCGTAGGTTTTGTATTTGCCATTGGCGTTACAATAATTTCCACGAGGACGCACTAATGGAAGCGTGGGTTATTTCTAGTGATGTAGTTTTCAACTACTACTTTACGCTTATCGCCTATCCTTCTACTATACTAGTTGGATTCTTCCTCGCATTATCATTATTAAGGAAGTGAGATGTTTAAGTATTTAGTTATATTTTTTCTTTTTATTCAATTTTCTTTTGGTGCTCCTATTTTTTTGGGTGCTCTTATCAGTATTAATATGGTAGATTATAACCCTACTTCTTATGGAACTTATGCTTGTGTTCTGAAGCATTCTTTACCACAGCGTCCCGGTTCAACTATTATTAATCTTAAGATTGAATGCAATGATACATATTCTGATTATCCTGGAATTAAAGTTTGCTATGCTTATGATGGCGAAAGAGAAGAGGAGTATAATGATGCAGATGAAAAGGATTTAGGCATTCCTCCGTTGGGTTATTATTATAATGTATTTTCGGGTATTCGTGATAATAACCAGAATGTACCATTTGACCTTATTAATCAACTAAACATATATTATTGTAATCCTTCTAACAAATTATGCGAAACATACCCAGATGGAACTGTTGAATGTAAGGAATATTCCTCTGATTATTCTTTGTTAGGCGGTATCGTAACTCGCCCAGATGGTGTTGTCTATGAATGGTTAACTGACGGTTTTGCCACATTGCGACACCCTAACGGTACTTATTTAGAAATATCCGAATGAAAACATTATTCATTTTCTTTTCTTTTGTGTATTCTCTTTACGCTTTGCCGTATTATTTTAGCTCTCAAGCTCTAAGTGATATTTTTGGACTTTATACTATTGGCGATGTCATTTTATATTCAACTCCTAATAATATTAGTGCTGATTCTCTGATATATCCAATTCCTGATCAAAATTTATGCACTGCACTTTGTAATTCTACTGGCGAAAGTTTTATAAAAGTCGTTCAGGATACTTGTTTTTGCACTAATGACAATATCGAAAATGCTTTGCCTTTTCGATATGGTGGTCAACAAGCTATGTCAAAAGCCGCTTGTAATGCGATGGCTTCAGAACCTGCTTTTTTCATAGGAACTCAAACTAAGACAGAAAGGAAACTTTTCGGTTGGAATTCACATATCGTTGGTAGTTTTTTATGTGCTAACGGTAAAGGTATCAGATTCCCTATTTTTCAATCTTCATTGACTAATCCTACATATATTGAAGTAAATGTCGATGAAATGTTTCCCGTGATCGTTGCTATTACTGATTTCTCGCAAAATCCAAACGAAAATGAAGGTGATACAGATACAGATAATAGTGATAGTAATTCAACTGTTGATAATAATGATGATGATAATAATGCAACTAACGATAATAATTCATCAACTGGCAATAGTGGTGGTGGTGGCTATCAATACCCGTGTCAAGGTGTCTGTGCTGGCGATGACGCTGACGGCGATAACGACAATGATACCGACAACCCAAACGATGATAATCAAAATGACGATGACAGCGACAACCCTAATGATAATGATCCAAATAATCCGGATGATCCAAACAACGATAACCAAAACGACAATGACGACTCTAACGACAACGGCGACACCAACCCACCCGTATCACCACCTGCTGGCGGTGGCGGAGGCGGTGGTAATTTTGAAAACAAGCCAGTATCACCACCAGCTGGCGATGGTGATAGAGATGGCGATGGCGAATACATGGGCATTTTGGAGCAGATCCGCGATACTCTCAAAGGTATCTCTGATCTGCTAAATGGCAATGTTGATGTTGGCGAGAATACTGGCTTGTTTAGTGATTTAATCAGTAATAGTTCGCAATTCATTTCCAGCATTCAAAGCAGCGTTGAATCCGCTAAAAGTATTATCTCTGGTAGTGATAATATCAATATACAGTCTGCTTATGGCACTTGTGATTGGGGTTTTACTGTTCTTGGTAATCATTTTCAATTATATTCGCCTAGATTTCATAATTTCCTTTATACTATCCGTCCTTACATAGCTTTATTACTCTCTATCTGTTTCTGGCTTGCTATGATCAAGTTTTCGATTTACAGTATGAGGGATTAGTATGCCGATATTTGTTTTATTCGCCAAAGTTTTAACATTTGCTTTTGTTGTGAGAGCGGTTGTATTTATGATTAAGTGGACTTTTTTGATTTCATTCTATCTAGCTCTATTTTCAGCGTTTATATATTTCGTAACAAATGTTGTAAACTTTATTTTGCGTATTTATAGCTACTTGCAGTATTTTATAAATTCGATAAACTCATCTATGTATGATAATTGTTTAGCTATTGTTTTAACTGCTCTGGGTATAACAGACTTCTTGGCTATGAATCTACCATATCTATATATCACGGTAGTAGTAATTCTTGGTATTAAATTAGCAAAGATTTCATATTTTGCTTATAATGTTTTAGTTAACATTGTAAAGGCGATCTAATGGTATTATTCCTAACAGGCGTTCCCGGTAGCGGAAAAACTTATTTTGCGGTTGATTATCTGTATAATACATTTATCAATAAAAAATCAAAACACTTCGGGAAATCGAAGCGTTTTATCACAAATATCAACGGCTTTAATTTCGATTTGTTTAATGGTATCGGTGAGCCTCTGAATTATGATATGTTGTACGCACATCTTAATTATCTGATGGATCTAAAGGAATCGGGCGAGCCTGATAGTCTTTTGCTTGCTAAGGCGGAAGAGTTTCAACTAGACAATGCTTTATTTATCATTGATGAATGCCAGGCTAATTTTTCTAAAGATAATAAAGTATTAGTCTGGTGGCTATCCTATCATCGCCATTTATTCCACAACATTTTACTTATCACTCAAAATCTATCACTAGTAAATAGCAAGTATTGTTCATTTAGTGAATTTTTTTAT
>BNUO01000013.1 GCA_025997415.1 Campylobacterota bacterium | reverse complement strand
AGATGAGAGGACACCAATCATTGAACAACAAAACACCGCAGGAGTTTAGAAAGGAGTTAGAGTAAGAGTGAGATAGAGAAGCAAGAGCGGGAGAAGAGAGATGAAAGAAGAGATAGAGTGAAAGCTGGTTTCAGAAGCGAAAGAGGAGATAGCATAGCGCTAACGCGCTATGCTAAGCAAAACGAAAAGAGTCAACGAAATGGCTGGCTTGCACAGGAATGACAGAGGCAACCTCCTGTCATACTGAGGCGAAGCCGAAGTATCTGCGTCTGTATTCGCTTTTAGATTCTTCGCTTCGCTCAGAATGACAGGTTGTATGTCATTCTGAGGCGAAGCCGAAGAATCTCTATCTGTGCTACAATCAACCATCTGCCTTTGGAGGGGTGTTGTGGATGGTGATGTAAATAGGCTGGAAACATTGTTACGCAACGAGATGAAAAGGCAGGAAGCCATCATGGATGCCAAGTTCAACGCGATCAAAGCGGAGTTTGCGGGACTCAAGTGGATGCTAGCCGTAATCGCCGTCTTTGTCCTTGCATCATTCGTGTTGTTTGCGGGCAAGTAATCTAGCATGAGAACAAATGTTGTACTTAGCGATGAACTGGTGGCGGAAGCGTTTAAGTATTCACGGACAATCGCAACCAAGAAAGAGCTGATAGAAACAGCCTTACACGAATATGTAAATAACCGAAAACAGAAAAACCTGCAAAAGCTAAAAGGCAAAATCGAATTCAGAGACGACTATGACTATAAATCAATGCGCGAAACGCAATGATACTAGTAGATACATCAATATTGATCGGATATTTCAGAGGCATTGACAAGCCGCAGTACAATATATTAGACGAACTGATTGTGCAAGGTATTCGTTTCGGTATCAATCATCACATTTATATGGAACTCTTGCAAGGCACAAAGACGGAGCGTGAGTTTGAGCAGTTGCGAGAGTATTTAGGCTCGCTACCGTTTTATGAACTAAAATATGGCGAAAAATCGTACGAAAAAGCGGCACAACTACACATTAAATGCAGACAAAACGGCGTAACGATAAGAAGCACAATCGACCTAATCATAGCGCAGACAGCAATAGAAAACGAGTTATATTTATTGCACAATGACGCAGATTATGCCAATATGGCAAAGGTTATACCGCAACTGAAAATATATCGTATCGATCAACCGAACGAGGAGTTTCAATGAGGTGGTTTTTGAGCCTACTGATCGCGGCTATGTTTGCGTCAAGTTGCGTGGCGGCGATCGAAGAGGGAGATGTCGATGTCGGGCAGCGCATATACTTAAAATCGCTTAGTGATTCAATCGGCATTAACGGCGCGGATTTTGCCAAGCGGCACACCGCAGAGGAGTGGTCGGCGTTGTTGGACGGCGAGGGCGAAAGGTTTGCAGCCGAGACGATCGCAACATACCCCGCCACGAAAGATTTTCTCAGCAGTAGAGCGTTTGTCAAGCAGATCGCGCACATCAAAGCGCTCCTCGTCCTCTACGCCAAAGACAGCGCCGCCTTCCCGATCTGTAACTAGCGAAGGCGAGTTACAATCACGCGATACATTTCTCAAGGAGCGTACAATGAAAGAGATCTTCAATCGTTTTAGCGTTCGTCGTTTTGAGGACAAACCGATTCCCGACGAACTCGTTGTTAGCCTGCTCAAAGCCGCTATGCAAGCGCCGAGCGCGGGCAACCAGCAGCCGTGGGAGTTTCTCGTTGTTACCAAAGCCGAGACCAGAGCCAAGATCGCCGAAATCTGCCAATACTCCAAGCCGCTAATCGGTGCGCCGCTGGGGATTGTCGTGCTTGCCGACACCTCCAAACTGCGCTTTCCCGAATGCCTTCAGCAAGATCTGGGCGCGGCGAGTGAAAATATTTTGCTTGAGGCGGTACATTTGGGGCTGGGCGGTGTTTGGATGGCGATTATGGACTTCAAACCGCTGATGGCTGGAGTAAAAGAATATCTTAAACTTCCGCCGCATATAGAACCGTTTGCCACGATCGCGCTGGGCTATCCAGCGGAGAAAAAAACTCCGCAACTCCGCTATTCGGAAGCAAAAGTCCATTACGAAAAGTACTGATAAAATGCAAGGCTTCGCCTCTGTCATTCTGAGGGAGCGTAGCGACTGAAGAATCTCATAAACACAGATTCTTCACTTCGTTCAGAATGACAAACCCTCCCTGTCATTCTGAGGGAGCGTAGCGACTGAAGAATCTCACAAACACAGATTCTTCGCTTCGCTCAGAATGACAAAAGGGGCGCACAGTATGACAAGATGGGTGCATTCAGTTCGACACCGCGTCCACATAAATGACATTTGTTAAAGTACAGCCAACTTTCGCACGAGGAGTTTCAATGAGGTGGTTTTTGAGCCTACCGATCGCACAGCGTTTGCGTCAAATTGCAAGGCGTAAGCGGTGGAACTAATCGCTTGGGGCGCGGCGGCGCTCTTTTTTGTCTATATCATTCGTGGGTATCACCGTGTGAAAACGGGTCTTGATGAGCCGATAGCCAAATCCTCGCGTCGTCGCCCAGCCGATCCGCCCAAATCATCTTAGTCTGCCGATCGCACTTCATCGTGCATTCGCCGCTTTGCAAGCTCACGCTCTGATAGCACAGCAGCCAATCGATCCGCTGCCAGAGCGCGTTTAACAGCTTGTTGCCGCCTTCGATCAGCGTAAAACCATGCACTCTTGGCAGCTCCTGTTCGATCGTAACTTTGCGATCGGCAACGCCAAAAAGCGGGATCGCGCTGTCAAAATCGCCGTGCTTTGAGAGGATCGCCAAGTTTGGTGCGCGCCCCTTGACGCGCCTCGCGTCCAGAGTTGGGCGATCGGTGCGAACCGTGTTTCCGCCAACGACCAGCAGATCGGCGATCGAACGCATTCGGTGTGTTTCGTCGTGCGCCAAGTCGCCGCTGATCGTGCCGCCATCGATCGTGCCGCTAAGCCTTGACGCCCATTTGAATAGCACAAACGACCCCTTCTGCCACATCAGAAACGGTGCAAGCAGACGATCGCACTCGCCTTGCAGCACGAGCGCTTTGACCGCAACTTTGCGATTTCGCAAAAACTCCGCGCCGCCTCCCATTTTGGGCGTTGGATCGAGCGTGCCATAGACCAGCCGCGAAACGCCCAGATCGGCAACTAGCGGCGCACACGCGGGCGTTTTGCCCTCCGAAGCGCACGGCTCAAGCGTTACAAAAAGCGTCGCGCCCTTGAAAACTCCGTTGTGGTGCGTTCGCAAAAAATCGACAACTTCCGCCGCGCTGGTGATCGTGCGCAGTTTTTCGCACGCCTCGCCGCTGGGCGAAACCGCCAAAAATCCCTCACGAAACGCCTCAACTTCCGCGTGTGCGCCGCCCGCTTTTTTGTGCGCCGCGACAGCGATAAGCCGCCCGTTGCGATCGAGCAAAGCCGCGCCAACAGCGGGATTTGGATAGGTCAAACACTGGTAACGCCACCCCTCTTTGAGTGCAAGCGACATATAAAACTCATCGTTGATCATTAGTGCGCCTTTGAAAGTGTAACTGCAAATAGTACGCTTTTGCCGCTCTTTTGGATCGCTTCGGACGCCTCAAGAAGCGTCGTTCCCGTCGTCGAGAGATCATCGATCAATATAGTAGCGTTTTCCGCAAAAGGTTTGCAGACAAATCGGCGCGGGTGGGCGCGGCGAAATGCCAGCGTTTGACCTGCGTACTTTTCGTGCGACTGGGCGCGAAGTGCGCCAAAACGGGCTGTCGTCCGCCCCGCTGCCGCGTATTTTGCCAGCACTGCGGTATGCGAAAAAAAACGCGAAATATGATCGTCGATCGGCACGATCGCGGTTTTTTGCTCAAGCGAGAGATCGCGAAAAAACGGTCTAAATGCCTTGATCGCAAGGCGTTTCAAAACAAGGCTGCCAAACGGGTGGTACTTTGCCCAAGTGAGCGGTTCAACATCGTCGTAATCGTAAAAACTGATGAGTTTCAGATCTTGGAGATCGTGAATGCGCGGCGCGGGCGCTAACGCACGGTCGCAATCGGCGCACAAGAGGCGCAAAGAGATCGTTTGACAGAGTAGGCAACGCATTTATGATTATCCAACGATCCGCCTTTAGCCGCCTTCGCCCGCTATGGCTTTGATGAAATCCTGCGTTGTTGCGCCGCGTTATGCGGGTTTGTGCGCTCGGCGCTCTTTCTCGCCAAGATAAATACCGAACGCCGTAACAACAACGATCATAGCGATCGTCATATACCATACGCTCATTTTGTATCCTTTCTTTCGCTGTATATTGTAAGCAAAATCGACACAAGGAATGTGAAGACCCCATATAAAGCCAAAGCGCGATCACGCAAAGCGGTCGTTACTCGTACAGCTCCAAGTAGCGGGCGATAACGGCGTTGATACCAAAGCGTTCGACTGCCAGAGCGCGGGCGTTCTCGCCCATCTGCCGACGAAGCGCAATATCGACAGCCAACCGCTCGATCGCAGCTTCCAACAGGGTCGCGTCGCGGGCGGGCACCAAAAACCCGGTAACGCCCGCTTCGATCGCGTCGCGGCAGCCAACCGTGTCGGTTGTAACGATCGGTAGGCTCATCGCCTCCGCCTCCAAGATCGTGCGCGGCACGCCTTCGCGGTAGCTCGGCAGCACAAAAATATCCGCCGTCTCGTAAAAGGGTTTGACATTCATCTGCTCAAGCGCAAAGCCCGCGATCTGTTCGCTCTGCCACGCCTCGATCTGCGCCTCGCTCACGCTGGAGGGGTTGCCCTCGTCCCTGCCGCCGACGATGACGAAGCGGATATTATCGCCGTGTTTTGCGCGAATCGCCCGCGCCGCCGCGATCAGCTCGTGTATCCCTTTGTGCGCGATCAGCCGCATAACCGAAAGCACGACGCACTCGCCCTCGCCCCTCGCCCCTTCGCGCTTCCAACGGTCGGTGTCGATCCCGCTAGAGCCGATGATCGCCGCTTTTTCGCGCCGTACAATGCCGCGATCGACAAAAAACGCAAGATCGTCTCTGTTTTGAAAGAGCACCTTGTGCGCCAAAACTCCCGCCAGACGGTAGCCGCACAGGATCACGCGGCGCACGAAAACGGCTTTGTAGCTTGTGTCAATAAAGTACGATCCAAGCCCCGTAACGGTTGCGTAGATACGCGGCACGCCTGCGATCTTGCCCGCGATTGCGCCGTAGAGATTTGGCTTGACGGTGAAGCAGTGAAGGATTTCGGGTTTGATCCGCTTTAGCGTGCGTGCAATCGCCCTAATTGCCGCGATCGCGCCGAACGGATTTAGCCCCGCGCGGTTGATTTTGTACGGGATATGTTCGATTCCGTGCTCCGCAAACTTTGGACTGTACGCGCCGCTTGGCACGAGTGCGATCACGCGCCAGCCGCGCTCCGCCAACGCCTGCATAATCGGCAGGCGAAAGAGGTAGAGGTTGCCGTCGAAGTGGCTAAGAAAGACGATCGTGCGCATACCAGTTTTCCAAAACAAAGATTGTCCAGAGGAGTTTCGCCCGCTTCTCCGCGCCGATCTCCTGTTTGTTTTGCCAGATCGCATCGACCGTTTCGGCGTTTAGATAGTTGCGCCAGAGCGCGTTCGGAGCGTTTAGGCGATCGCCGATCATCTCGCGCAGATCGTTTTGTACCCACGATTTGAGCGGCACCTCAAAGCCCCGTTTGGGCGCAGTTGCCACCGCTTCGCCGATTCGCAGTTTGGCAAGACGGCGCAAGAGGTACTTTGTGGTGATACCGCGCACTTTGAAGCGATCGGGCAACGACTGCGCGATCTTGCTGACATCGCGGCTGAGAAACGGGCTTCTTCCCTCTAGCGCGTGCTGCATTGTCGCAATATCCATTTTCACCAGCAGATCGCCAAAGAGCAGCAGCGACTGATCGGCGTACAGTGCGGCGGCAAGCGGCGACTCGTCGGCGAAACTATCGATGAGCGTACGAGCCTCCAAAAAGAGCGGATTTTCGACAAGAGGAAAGACCCCTTCGCAGATGTCGCTTCTCGTTTTGAGCCAGTAGATGAGCTTGTCGCGCTCCGCCGCGCTATTGATTAAACGATAAAAGTAGTTGTAACCGCTCATTTTGATCGACGGTTTTGGCAGAAATCTTGCCAGCGGCGAGACAATCTGCGCGAACTTATCGAGGTTGTTTGCGATCGGAATATAGCGGCGATAACCGCCAAAAAGTTCATCTGCGCCGTCGCCGTTGAGCGCGACTTTGACAAACTGCCGCGCCGCTTTCGCCACATACCAGCTTGGCACGGCGGAGCTGTCGGCAAACGGCTCGCCGTAACTATTTAGGATCGTCTCTATATCATCTTTGATGTGCGCGTCAATGTCGATCGTCTGGTGTCTCGTGCCGATCGCGCGGGCTGTGGCTTCGGCAAGCGACGATTCGTCAAACGCGCCCGCAAAACGGACGGTGAAGGTTTTGAGGCTCGGTTTTTCAAGCGCGGCGTAGTGGCAGATAAGTGAACTGTCGATCCCGCCGCTTAGGAATGCGCCCACTTCGACATCGCTTGAATCCAGCCTATCTTTAATGCTCTGTTTTAGTGCGGATTCAACAACTTCCAACGCTTCATTTTTGCTTATTGCGGTTTTTTTGATTGTTTTTGAATCGAACCAGCTTTGTAGTGAGTAGTTCATATTTTTAATTTGTAGGCGCATATACCGCCCCGCAAGCAGCTTATAAACGCCCTTGTACACGGTGTGCGCAAACGGGATAAAACCAAAACGCAGAAACGCGGCGATCGCCGCCTCGTTGTGTTCGTACCGTTTTAGCGATCTAAGCGCCCCGATCTCGCTGGCAAAGACAAAACCGTCGTCAAATGTGTAGTACAGCGGCTTTTTGCCGTAACGATCGCGGGCGAGAAAGAGCGTCTGATCGGCGCTGTTGTAGATGGCAAAGGCGTACATTCCATCGAGCCGCTCCAACATCGCCTCGCCCTCCTGCTCGTAGAGCGCGAGCAAAGTTTCGGTATCCGATCTAGTTTTGAACTGGTGCGTTAGCGAGGAGCGAAGCCGCATATGGTTGTAGATCTCGCCGTTAAAGACAATGCTAAGATTTCCAAGTCTCATCGGCTGTGCGCCCGCCGCAATATCTTGGATCGCAAGCCGCGCATGAACGAGCGTGATCTCCTCTTGCTCAAAGATCCCGCTACCGTCGGGTCCTCTGTGCGCGATCATTCGCAGCAGTTTGTCCGCCCGTTCGGGATTGCGGCTGCCGACAAACCCCGCTATGCCGCACACTAGATGAGTACCCTGTAAATCTTTACTAGTGGGCTGATATAGATCGGCTCGTAGAGCGCGGGATCGAAGTTTTGCAGGGCGAACATGCGAACAAATGTCGATTGCAACATCTTGTCATCGACCAGCCAGACCTGATTAAGCTGTGCTAAAAAAATTAGTGAATATGGGCTGTTTTCGTGCGCTGTCTGCGGGTTGCTGACATAACGCCCTTCGTTATCAAAACCCGCAGGAACGATGTATTTGATGGGAATCTCCTGCGTACCATTCAGCAGCATTGCGCGTCGTTTGTCAAAGCGCATGCCGTTGGATAGAAGTACCTCATCGCCGCGCTCGGTGTAGCCACGAATGGACAGAAATGTCGGTTGCGGATACTGGCGACCGCTGACGAGATCGCGGTTGGCAAACGCCAAAACCGTCTGATAAATATCCGCCATTCTTAGCGGCAGTACAAGGTAGATTTCGCGCGTTTTTTCGGGCAGTTTGAAGTCGCCGCTCTGCTCAAGTGTGCGCAAAAACTGGTTTGGATCGCTCTCGTTGTAGTCGTTTAACATATGGCTAAAAATGGGCGTATAATACTCGGCTGCCATCTTCTTCTGCTTTTCGGGATCGCCCTCTGCGGCTTTGTAGTGATCGTTGAAGTGAACCTGTTTATCTTCGGTGTACTCTACCGCCAGCCGCGACATTCGCGCCGCTGCAAGCTGATTTGGCGTACCTAAAATATAACTAACAGGAAAGTTGCTCGCTCCGTCGTGTTTGCCGCCGTCCGCAAGCGTTTTGGCATAGCCGTAGTAGCGGATCGGATAGCCGTAATCCCACCAACTGATTCCATAATCCTCGCGAGTGTTGATCCGCTGTTTTAGATGATCTAATGCTGAAACTTCAGCGGCATAAAAAACGGTGGGCATACGATATTCGATAATATGCACAATGTTTGGCGCTAGAGCGCCCAGCGTCAGCAGCGCGGCAACCGCGTAGCCCGCGATTTTGCCCCGTTTTGTGTAGCCTTTAAGCAGCTCCTCGACATATCGCGCAACCCAGAAGATGAAATAGGCAAGCCCCAAAGCAAACACAGGTACGGCGTAGATCGTAAAGCGAAGCCCGCCCCCGCTAATGCCCAGAAACGGAACGCCGTACGCCATAACGCCCATTAGTACAAGCGGGAGCGCAAGCAGGAGCGCTTTGTGGCGAATCATCATCGCGATCGTGCCGATAATGGCGAAGATAAAGGCGACCGTGTGCCCGCTGATACGATTTGCCAGCGTCTCAAAGTCGATGCCGCCCGCCTCGCGGACGGTTTGCGTTACGCTAAAGAAGTTGAGCGTAGTGCCGTTGCTCTCCGTTGCCACCGATGCCGCTCGCATTACATAGCCTGAAAACTGGTGCCAAAAGTGTGTGAATATGTTGCTAAAGCAGAGTGCCAGCAGAGCGGCGATTACTGCAAAGGCGATCGCAATCCGTTTGTCATTAGACTCTTTGCGGTAGCCAAAAAACCAGAAGAGCGCGAGGGCGAAGATCGCGTAGAGCAGATAGCCGTACAATTGATTTGTAGCAAAATCTGTCGAACGAACAATATAATACACAAACCAATAGGCTTGATGACCCGTCACCCCAAGCATTAAAAAGCCGATCAGTTTATAGTTGTAGCTCTCTTTCAGGTGAAAAACAAGCGTATAGACAACCAGCACACCCGCCATGCCAAAGATAATCAGTTGTGTATTCCCATAGTACCAGATGCTAAAGGGCACAAGGATCGCCGTTAGCAGCAGATAGCGGTTTTGCCGAGTGCAGATACCCGAAACCAGCGCCCACAAAACCAGCGTTGGGCAGACGATCTGGAGCATATCGTCGTCGTAGTAGCCAACCATCGTACGGTTGTAGTAGCTCCACGCAATAACGCCAATCAGCGCGGCAGAAAAGCCCATTGCCGTGTGTTTCATCGATCGCCCAATCAGCACAAGCGGCAGCGCAAGCAGGCTTCCCAGCACGGCGGGCATATAGAAGATAATCGTTTCAAACGACAAAAAGCCAAAGATCTTCGCAAAAACGAAGGTCAAAATCGAAACCGATCGGATTGTAGGACTCGCCGAGTCGGGATTTGCGGGGTTTTCTAGCAGATCGCGTGCGCCTTCAGCCCAGTAGTAGCCGTCATTGGTGTTGATCATCAGCTCTCCTAGCCAATGAAACTGCTCCGCGTCGCTAAACTGCCAAACCCAGATCATGCGCAGAGCAATGCCAAAGAGGATCGCCGCAGCGACCAAGAGGATCGTCAGCTTTCGCGTTGGCGTGTCAGAATCGATCGAAAGAAACTCAAGGATTTTGTGCATTTTTTTACCTTTATAAAGCGGCGATTGTAGTCTTTGAGCGCTTACGCCCCCTAAACGGTTTTTCGCCACAATGCGCGCGAGAAACAGATGAGGAAAATTGTGAGAAATTTGGTCATTTTTCTACCCAGCGCAAATATTGGCGGCGCTAAATCTTGCGTAAGACGGCGTATTTTGCTGCTGTTTTCAAGTGGCGGATTAGGCGGTGCGGAGCGAAGTTTGACCAATATGGCGTCTGCCTCAAGCGACTCTTACACGCTTTCAAGCCTAGCGGGTTGCGGCGACTGGAGCAAACTGGTTACAGCGCTGGGCGGCAAGCCGATTCTCTTTGGCGCAGGCGGTGCAACGCTGGCTCGCGCCCTTTGGCGATTGCTGCGTTTTGCTAGGCGCGAGCGCTTTGATGCGATCTATGTCTGCGGACTCAGAGCGGCGTTTTTCCTCCGTTTTATGCGGTTTTTTCTGCCAAAAACTGCGATCGTCTGCGGCGTGCGCTGGAATCCCTCCTCATCAACTAGGCTCGATCGCGCATTTAGTTTGATCGAACGCTGTTTTGGCTCTCTTGTCGATGGTTACATCACCAACTCCAAAGCCGCAAAAGAGACGCTGGAGCGCAGATGTCGCATTAAAACTCACAAGATCGCCGTCATCTACAATGGCGTAAAAACCACCTCTGTTTGCGAGCGCGAACCGAGTTACGAGGTGCTAACGGTTGCAAATCTCATCTGGCTTAAAGGGCACATCGCCTATCTTGCGGCGGTAAAAAAGGTGGTTAGCCGCTTTGCCAATGCGCGGTTTGTCTTTGTGGGGCGAGACGATATGAACGGCGAGGTACAGCGCGAAGTTGAAAAACAAAATCTAGGTGAGTTTGTCCGTTTTGAGGGTTTTTGTACCGATGTTGCGCCGTTTTACCGCAGGGCGAGCGTGTTTGTGTTGCCATCGTTTAGCGAGGGAAGTCCAACCTCGATCTTGGAGGCGTTTTCATACGCTCTGCCTGTGGTGGCGTATGCGATCGATGGCATTCCCGAACTCATTAGCGGCGATGGATTTTTGGCAACGCCGTACGATAGCGACGAGCTTGCAGAGCACATTTTGACGCTGCTGGAAAATCCCGATCTCGCAAAAACGATGGGCGCAAAAGGACGCGACAAGATCGCCGAAAACTTTACGCTTAGCTCTTGCGCGAAAGCCCATTCGGAAGCGATCGGCGCGTTTATCCGCAACGCATAGCCGCGATCAGCAGATCTTCAAAACCGCGTCGGCTAGGCAGCTGGAGCCGACTTTCGCGCTGTTTGACCCCCCACGCCGACTCTGGAAAATAGCTGTCATCTTTGAAACGCACCATAATGTGAATGTGCAGGCGCGGTAGGTAGTTGCCAAAACTTGCGATGTTGATCTTCTCAGGTTTGTAGTACTCCAGCATTGTTCGTTCGCAAACCGTTATCGCGTGAAAGATCGCCGTCCGTTCCTCGTCGCTTGCGTCGGTTAGCTCCTTGCGGGGCGTTTTGGTGAAAATCTTGATCCACGGAATCTCCGCCTCGTGCCATTCGATGTAGATTAACTTCCCGTCGCAAATCACAACTGCCCCCTCGTCTGTTTCAGATACAGCGTTGCGAGTGCGAGCGCCGTCAGCACGATCGCCGCGCCAAAGTAGCCAACCAGCTCAATCCCCAGCCGCGCCGAGACGAGTGCGCCCACAAACGATCCGCCGCCGATACCGATGTTGAAGATACCCGAATAGATCGCCGTCGCGTTATCGGCGTTGTCGCTTGCCGCGCGGATCAGACGCGATTGCAGCGACATAAAGATCATCACCGCCGCCGTCCCCCAGATAAACGCCAGCACCACAAATGTCTGTCCGTGCGCCGCTCCAAGCCGCATTAACACAAGCGACGCAGCGACAATAATCATCGAAACGATCAAAATGCGATTTGGGTGCGCGGCTTCAAACTTGCCAAACAGATAGCTGCCAAACAGCCCCGCGCCGCCCATGACAAGCAGTATCCACGCAACCGCGTCTTTGGTAAAACCGCGCGCTTCGAGAAACGGACCTATATATGTATAAGCGGCAAACTCTCCCGTTACAAACACCATTGTCAGCAGATAGACCCAGACGACCGCTGGGCGGCTTAGTAGGTGCGGCAGGCGCAAAATCTCCTCTTTTGCAACCGTGCCAATGCGAGCAAAAAACGCGCGATCCTCCGCACTCGCGCCGCGCCTTGCTTCAGGTAGCGGCGGCAACAGATAGCGCAAAACCAGAGCAACCGCAAGCGCGATCACGCCGATAACCGCAAAGGTCGTTCGCCAGCCAAACCACTGCCCGATCAGCGTTCCGATCGGAATGCCCATCATCGCCGCCATCGAACTGCCCGCCACGACAAGTGCGATCGCCTTACCAGATTCGTTTGGCTTGAGGCGCACGGCAAGCGGAATGGTGATCGCCCAGAAAACCGCGTGAGCGCAGGCGATCCCGATACGCGCCGCCATCAGCGATTCAAAACTCCACGCAAACGCGGCGAGCAGATGGCTGGCGATAAAGATGCCAAACAGCCACAGCAGCAGCGTCCTGCGATCGATACCCGTTGCGAAGATCGTCAGCGGCAGACTAAGAAGCGCAACCGTCCATGCGTAAATGGTGATCAGCCAGCCCGCGCTTTCGTAGCTCATCGAAAAATTCGCAGCGATCGCGGTGAGCAAACCAACCGGCACAAACTCTGTCGTGTTAAAGACAAATGCGGCAAATGAGAGGGAAACAATCGGCAACCAAGATTTCATCAAGCGATTATAGCGGTCATTGGTTTGCTTTATGGCACGATGTTTGGCGCAGGATTAAGCGAGAAAAACATCAAACGCAAAATTACCGCTGAAGAAGCGATCCAAGAAGCGGCAGGATCAGTTATGGGGGGTGCGATGTTCGGCATGTTATTTGGCATATTGATCTGCGGGTTTATCGCCGGAAATTACATATTAACGCTCCGTGGGATATTAAATGGAGCGGCGCTCATTAGCGACTACATATTTATTTATGAAGCCGCAGGTGCGATCGTGGGGGCAGTTTTGGGTGCGGCGAGCGATTGGTTTGGTGAAGGGCAGATCAAAAATACGGTTATATTCGCATTTTTGCTCTCGTTTGTCGGTGCGTTATTCGCAATATCTAAAGACCTTGATGAGGCGAGAAAGAGAGAGGCAGATCGATCGCCGAGCGAAAATTGTAGTGTTTAAAGCCGCCCCCCCCCTCTGTAATTCTGAACAATCCCTCGCGGTAGTAGCGAGGGTCGGTGAAGAATCTCATCAAACACAGATGTTTCGTCGCTCCGCTCCTCAACATGACAGAGCGTTTGTCATTCTGAGCGTTAGCGAAGAATCTAAAAGCAAACACAGATACTTCGGCTTCGCCTCAGTATGACAGAGATGGGTTGCTCAATATGACAGAGAGGGATTGCTACGCGCGAGAGATTTTGTTGGCGCAGTAGGCGGCACCGAAGCCGTTGTCGATATTGACGACGCTAACCCCTGCGGCGCAGCTATTGAGCATTGACAAAAGCGCGGAGAGTCCGTGAAAGCTCGCGCCGTAACCAACGCTTGTGGGCACGGCGATGACGGGCTTATCAACCAGTCCGCCCACGACGCTTGCTAGTGCGCCTTCCATTCCCGCAACCACGATCACCGCTTTTGCGGCGCGGATTTCGTCAATGTGCGCGAATAGTCTGTGGATTCCCGCAACGCCCACATCGACGATCTTTTTTGCTGCGCAGCCGAGTATCTGCAAGGTCTCGTACGCCTCCTCAACAACGCCCAGATCGGAAGTTCCAGCGGCTACGATCGCGACAAATCCGTCCGCCGCAGGGCATTCGCGCATTTTGATCACGATCGTTCGCGCCAGCGGGTTAAAAACCGCGTTTGCCGCAAGCGATCGCACCGCTTCGTAAGCCGCCTCGTTCGATCTCGTAATCAGGATATTTTCGCCCGTTTTAAGTATATTTGCTGTGATCGCCAAAAGCTGATCGACGCTTTTTCCCTCGCCGTAGATCACCTCCGGATAGCCTGTGCGAAGCGCGCGGTGCGTGTCGATTTTGGCAAATCCAAGATCGTTAAACGGCAACATTGCAAGCGCGTTCATCGCCTCATCTACCGCAACTTTGCCCTCTTTGACGCCGCGTAAAAGCGTTTCGATCGCCTGCTTCAAATAAAGCTCTTGAGCGTTTTGTTCTCTTTGGTTTCATCGTAGGCAATCGGAGTTTTGAGTAGTTGCAAAAACTCAACAACGCGATCTTGCAAGCCGCCATTTTCGATTTTACAGACCGCGATCGCGCCATCGCCAAGCCCCGCGATCCATTCAGGATTTGCCCGATCGAGGCGGTTTATGCTGGCGATTAGTTGATTGAGATTGATCTCGTTTTTGTCGCTTAAACTCATATAGTGCATAGCGCGGGAGAGGAAAAAGTTGCGATCGTCCTTGTCTTTGAACATGGTTGTACAGAACCGAAATGTCCGCATTGTAACGGTCGATCGCGGAATGCCTGCGGAGATGATCAACGAGGCGTAGATACGAGCGTAGAAGTCGATCTGATCGTCGCGTCCAAACAATTTACGAAAAAAATTGAACATCTTTCACTCCAAATCTAAGCAATTATACTACAAACTTCGGGCGGAACTTCGCGCGATTTTCCGGATCGTATATCAGTCGCACTGATGCCGCCGCCTAGCGTAAAACGATCGACAATTCGCACGATCAGTCGATCGGCAAACCACGATCCATCATCATCGCTGCCTGCGTAATAACGGGTGGGGGTTGGCAGTTCGCGCCGCGCGATCTCGCGCAACACAAAATCCGCCCACGCTCGTTTGGTTTTCGCGCCAATGTCATCGATCGCAAAAACCGCCAGCCGCGTTTCGTTTGGAAAAACCGCACGGATCATCGCCTCACGATCCGCCGCGCTAAACGGGTTTTTCTCGTCCTTGCGATTTGCCGAGCCGATCACGACAATCGCCAGATCGTTTTCGGCAAGCATCGCGCCGATGAGGAGTTTGTGCCCGTTGTGCAGCGGTTGCAGACGCATGACCGCCAAAGCAATAGTTTTCATTTGGATATTATACGCGGAATGGTAGTTGCTTAACGAAACGCAAAGGAGAGAAGTTGAGAGCGTTTTGGCTGATCATCTCACTCGCGCTGTGCATGTGGGCAAAAGATAATTATGTTTTTGATTACCGCCTCGATCCGATCGTTGCCGAACGGCTCGACGCAATCGATCGCGAAGCTAACGATCTAAGAAAAGAGATCGCATCGCTCAAAAAAGATCAGGAGCTTTTGACCAAGCAGCTTCAAGCGGCAAAAGCTGCGGCAAAACCCGCCGCCGCAACGCCCAAAACGACAAAACCTGTCGCGTCTGCGGCAGCAAACAAGGCGGGCGCAGGCGCAAACAGCGCGTCCGTATCAGCCGCCGCAACGCCCAAAACGGCTGAAGCGATCAAAGCCGTGCAGACGCAGACGGACGAAAAACTGGGCGAACTGGGCGATCGTCTAGCCAAACTCAACACGCTTTTTGGCTCACTCACACCGCGCATTGAGGCGCTGGAGGACAAAACGCGCACGATTGGCGCAAACAAAAGCAGCAGCGAGGCAAAGCAGATCGAGATTCTTTCGGAGCGTGTCTATGCGCTAGAAAACAAAGTCCAAGCGTTGCAAGATCAGATGGCAAAGAGCGCGGGACTGCCGTTTGACAGCTACTTGGACATCACCAAAACCCATTTTGAGTACTTTATCTTGGGGCTGCTCGTCTTTGTTGTACTGCTGTTTTTGCTGCTGCTGATCACAATCAGCAAGGCGATCAATGCGGATAACAAAATCTCGCAGTTGGTGAAACTCTACCAGTCAAGCAGCAGAAAGATCGACGAAAGAAAGTAGTTTGCCAGAAAAAGCGCGACGCTGGCGCTGACGACTGCGCTTGTCGTTGCCAGTCCAACGCCCTTTGCGCCGCCCTTTGTGCGGTAGCCGATGTAGGTTGCGATACTGCCGATCAGCCAACCAAAAACCAGACTTTTGATGAGGCTTGGAATGAAATCGCCCAGCTTGGAAAAGTTGTAGATCGAACGCATATAGGCGTTTGGATTGACCCCAAGCGCTTGGGTTGCCAAAATGTACGCGCCGATATTGGCGATGGTGATAAAAATGACCGTCAAAAGCGGAAGCGCGATCATACTTGCTAACACGCGCGGTACTAAAAGGTACGCGCGGGAATCAACGCTGAGTACTTCGATCGCGTCGATCTGTTCGGTTACGCGCATCGTGCCGATCTCCGCCGCCATAGCGCTTGCCGCGCGGGAGATGATCATCAGCGCGGTAAAGACGGGACCAAGCTCGCGCCCGATCGAAACAAAGATCGCATAGCCCATCATCTCCTCTGCGCCAAAGTGGTGAAACGCCTGATACAACTGGATCGACATCACCAGCCCGCTAAAAACCGCCGTCATTGCAATGACGATCAAGCTATCGACGCCGATGACCTCGATCTGTTTGATCATCAGTCCGAAGCGGTACGGTGGCGCAAACGAGAGCACGGTCAGCCGCGCTTGGAAGATGAAAAACTCCCCAACGGCGCAGGTTAGCTCCCAGAGCGCATAAAACGGTTTTCCGACGCGAAAAAACAGCGCTTCTATCATATTTTTCTCTATTGCAAACTTAGGTTAAAATTGCCGATCTTGGAGACACAAAAGATTTTATCATAGGAGACAAAAGTGGCGGAAGAAGAGAAAGAGTCCAAACCTGCGGCGAAAAAGGGTAACCCGATGTTGCTTATTGCGATTGGAGGCGGCGCGTTTGTGATCATTGCCGTTATCGTTGTGCTGCTACTCTTGATGGGCGGCAGCTCCGATAGCGTTGAACCGCAACGAACAAGCGAAGGCGCTGCGCCCGGAATCGGCATTGCGCTGGGACCGGTTGTCGATCAGGATCAATTCATCATCAATCTACTCAGTAACGATGGGCGGCGATTTTTGAAGGTCAAGATGAGCATGGAACTCACCGGCAAAAACTCTGTGCAGGAGATGGAAAACAAAAAGCCGCTTATCCGCGATCTCATCATTCAGCAGCTCTCCAGCAAACGCTTTGACGAGATTTCCACCGAAAGCGGCAAGGTGCGGCTGCGCGAGGAGATCAAAAACAACCTCAACCGTTATCTCATTGACGGGCAGGTCAAGCAGATATTTTTCACCGATTTTGTCATTCAATGATCGGTATCGATCTAGTCGCCATCGATCGGATCGCTTCGTTTGTGGAGCGGCACGGCGATCTGGCGCTTGAGCGGTTTTTGAGCGCGGACGAGATCGCGCTTGCGAATGGCAGATCGGAGACGATCGCAGGATTTTGGGCGGCAAAAGAGGCGGTTTCAAAGGCGCTTGGCTGCGGCATTTGTGCGCGGCTTGGGTTTCACGACATTGCTATCATCAAGGATAGCGCGGGTGCGCCGCATGCGGTTTTGAGCGATCGGGCGTTCGCGCACTTTGGCGTGAGTGAGATCGCCGTTTCGATCACGCACGAAAAGACACACGCCGCAGCAGTTGCAATCCTGCGCTAGAGCGCGAGTATACTTAGGCACGGTCGGCGAGTCGGATACTTAGCTCCTCCCTGTCATTCTGAGGCAAAGCCGAAGTATCTGTGTTGAGATTCTTCAGCTTCGCTTCAGAATGACAGGAGAGCGGGATTGCGGGTCAAGCCCGCAATGACAGAATGTGCACCGATCGCTTTTTGCCGTTGATCGCGAAGGGATTTTGTGCGCGGAGCAGTAGCCTCGCCCCCGAGGCGTTACTGCGGAGGGGCAAGGAAGCTGAATGAGCGGCTAGGCAGCATACTAAAGGGTATGTAACGACGCCGCGAATGAAGCTGACACAGAACCCGTGCAAAAGACCGAGCGAGCGGCGGCGAAAAGGCTAAAGTCCGCGCAAAATCCCAAGCAAACAACGCAAAAAGGCTAGAAGCCTTTATACAGGTCGTACTTGTCCATCGCGGCGGATAGATCGTTGTATCCGCGCAGATGATCGGCGGTTGTTTTTACCCACCGGTTCAAACCCTCCATCGCCATCATCTTTCTAATCTGCGGATCGTTCGCGTCCATTCCCAAAAGCGTCTTGACAAACAGATCGCACAGCGCCGTATCCGCAGCGGCAAGCGCCGTGAAATTGCAGTGGCAGTACTCCGGCGTCGTCCAGAACGATTCGATCTCGCCTTCGGCAAACTCACCGCCCTCAAGCATTCTAATCCATGTCGAACTGCCCACTGCGCCCGCGTCTGCTTTGCCCGATTTGACCGCTTCGAGTACGCTGTTTTCGCTCCGCCCCGTGTCGCCGTGCTTGCCGACATCGCTATTGAAACGAAGCTCGTTAAACCTCACGCCTTCGCGATCGATGTAGTATTTGGGCAAAATCGCCGCCTGCGCCGAGTCCGCGCTGCCGAGCGCAACCGTTTTACCATTTAGATCGGATAGGCTTTTGATCTTGCTCTCTGCCCTAGCGATCAGCTTGCTGGTGAAGTTGGTATCGGTATCGCGCATGATCAGCGCCTTTGCCGCTCCGCCGCTTGCGTGAAGCGTCTCCAGCCACGCAACATTTGTATTCCACGCAATGTCGATCGTGCCATTGAGCAGCGATTGGACCTGAAACTCGTAGTTGGAAAAGAGCAGATAATCCAGCCTCGTACCGCGAAAGTTGAAATAATCGCGGATAATATCCCATATCAGCACGATTTTAGGATCGTACGCCACAGCGCCCAAAATCATCGTTTTCATCGCCACTCCTTTATTTGCTCAGCGCTTGTCCCAGCCAGATCGCCAGTACATCAGTCGAAGGCGCCATTACAGCCGCCGCATACGCATCGCGCAGGTATCGCTCCAAAGGAAGCCGCTTGGCATACGCATTTCCGCCGCCAACCTTCATCGCCAAACGGCACACTTCGACCGCATTTTCGCTCGCGTTGATCCGCGCGGCAAACAGATCCGCAGCCGCACTCGCGCCTTTTTGCGCCGCAGCGATTGTGAAATGGCGCGCAGATTGGGTCAAATAGTAGATCTTCGCTAGGTGCTCCTGCACGGTTGGAATCTCGGCGATCACCGATCCATCAGGGTATTTGCGTGATTTTGCGTATTCGATCGCCGTGTTTTGCGCCGCCGTTGCCACGCCCGAATAGACCGCCGCCAGACCAATCACAAAAAATGGCGCAATAACATTGTTTAGGCTATCGCCGCCCGCGCCCGCAGCGCCAATGCGATCGCGTTCGCCAAGCGTTACGCCGTTTAACACCATTGGCATACTGTTGTTGCCGCGCATTCCCAGACCGTCCCACGCCGCATCTTCAAACGATATGCCATCAGCGCCCAGCGGCACACTCCAAATGTCTAGTCCCTCCGCGCCGATCGCATTTGCATCAACGAGATATTCGTCGGCAAATCTAGCGGTGGTAACAAAACTTTTGCGACCGTTTAATATAAACTTATCGCCCTCTTTTTTTGCGGCAATTTCCGGCAGATAAAAGTGCGTTCCACTGCCGCTTTCACTAAAAGCAAGCGCCATAATTTTCTTGCCTTGCGCAATCTGTGGAAGTTTGTCTTTTTTCATCGCTTCTGTTGCGGAGGCTACGATACTCTGCGTTGCAACATTGTGCATCATATAACATAGCGCTGTCGTGGCACAGGATTCTGCAAGCGCTAAACACACCTCTGTATGATCAGCCATGCTTCCGCCTTGACCGCCAAACTCTTTTGGCACTAGCAGCGAAAAATAGCCTGCTTGCCGCAATGCCTCAAACGACTCTTTGGGAAATCTACCCTCTTTATCAGCGGCAGTTGTGTATGGTTCTACGCTCTTTTTTGCAAAAGCGCGTACCTCTTCGTAACGACTCATTTTTTATCCTTGTTTTTGTTTTGTATGCAATAACCTATTGCCTGAAACGATCTGTTTTTCGCTGCCTCCTTACATAAAGTTTGGTGTATGAACCGTAGAAATTTCGATCGCAGTTGCTTCATCAACACCCACTTCAATAAGCCTTTTTATGCGATTCTTGTGCATTTTGTCTTTGAGCCGATCGACTGCGGACAGACCCAGCTTGAAACCCTCGCCGCGATCGGCTCCGCCCGCTACGATCGCAAGCGCTTCGATCAGTAGTGTTGATTCGCCGCTAAGTTCGTCCATATACGCTTTTCGCTTAAATACTGCATCTTTTAGCGCTGCAATTTTGCCGCTATTGTGCGTGAGATTTGCCTTCACATGCGCTAAACCATAAGCAACATGGCGCGTTTCGTCCCGCTTTGCGAGAGTAACGATCGATTTTGTTACTTCATCGGGTGCGTACTCCTCTAAAAATGTGAGCAGATCGAGAAATGTTCCCTCTCCCAAAATGTGCAATAAAAACGATGTTTTTAGATAGTCCTCTTCGATAAATAGCGAGTAGAGCGATCGCTGTGTGATCGCCGAAGAGTACTGCAAACCTCCACCATTTGCCATTGCTCTTTTAATAAACGCTTCAATATGCCGCGCCTCATCTGCGATCAGCGTTGCCAAAAAGAGTACAACCTCCATATAGTATGGATTGATTTTGCTGATAAACTTTCCCGGAATATAGAGCGCGGAAAACTCATTTTCTGCCATATATGTCATAATCTGACAGATCGCTTTTTCCATAAAATCTGGCAGTTTTGGCAGCTCGTGCCAACGAATATCTGTCGAAGCATTCCACTGCGAACTTTTGGCTTCTTCGTAGAGTTTTGCGATCGGTTTTGACCATATTTGCTCTTTGAAATTAAGCGAAAAAGGATATTCGGGCGATCCCGTCTCCTGCGCTGCGCCACGCGGCATCAGCCCAAAATACGCGGGCGCTTTTGGCGCGATCTCGCCTGTTTTGCCGATCAGCCAATCGGCGATTCGGACTACGCCGTTTTCGTCCTGCGGCAGCGTAATGCCCCAGTCAGCCTTGTGCGCAAAATGGTCGCTCCCGCCTTTAGCGATCAGCACTCGCGCGTGATCGCCGCCGTCCAAAACCGCAGATAGCCTGTGTCCTTTAGCCATGCACCAGCTCTCAATGTCGTGGCGAAAATCGGCGCTATCGACCGCAATGTCCAAAATCTCGCCGCCGCTCATCACCAAAAGCGCATTTTCCAACTTCAAAAAGAGCGTCCTGCCTATCCGAAGTCCGCCCAGATCCAGCGTTGCGCTTGGGTTTATCGCCGCTTGCATAATTTTTCCTCAATGCCGATTGGATTTAGTGATGATTAATTCTACCACCGCAAAACAAATCTTGCGCCGCCGCCCTCGCGATCCTCAACTGTAATGGCGATTGCGCCGCGTACGCACAACTCTTTGACAATGTTCAGCCCTAGTCCGAAGCCGCCCTGTGCGCTGTCAAGCCGTGTGAATCTCTCAAAAATTCGTTTGCGCTCGCCTTCTGGAATCCCGCTGCCTTCGTCCTCGATCGCCAAGCTGCGACCTGAAACCGCGACTCGCAGCACTCCGCCCTGTCTGTTGTATTTGATCGCGTTGCTGATTAGATTATCAATAATTCTAGTTAGTTCTCTTTCGTCAGCTACAAGCGGTTCGTACTCGGCAATGTCGATCTGCCAGCAAATTTGCCTTAATCTCCCGGCGGGCTCAAAAAATTCAGCTCTTTGTTCAATCAGCGCAGCTAGATCGATTTGGCTTGGCGCTCGCCTTGACTGGTGTTCAAGTGTTGCGAACGACAGATCGTCATAGACGATTTGCAAAGTTCGCGCGGCGGTTACGATGCGATCGAGCCGTTTTTTGTCGCGATCGGCAAGCGCGTCGCGGCTGATCCCTTCAACGCTCATCAAAATCGCGCTAATCGGCGTGGTCAGTTCGTGCGTCGCGTCTTTGATAAAGCGATCGAGAAGGTTGATCGTGTCGCGCAGAGGTCTAAGAAACAGCCTCGTTAGCGCCGCGCCAACCGCCATAAAAAATACAAATGCCGCAAACCAGATCAACGCGACGCTCACTTTGAGGCGATCGAGCGCTTCGGTGTTTAGCGGCGCACGAACGGCAAAAAAAGCAGCGTTTGAATGGCGTGGCATCTTAATAAACAGATATAGTTTATCTTCCAAACTCAACATCTGTTCGCGTCCGCTGATATTACTCAGCGTTGCGATCGTGGCGTGTGCGCCGCTAGGTAGTGCAAACTCGCCCGTAATCGGCGATCCGAAATCATCAAGCAACGCCCACTCCACACCGTCCGGCGGCATTTCGCCGCTTCGCAGCATTCTGCCCGCGTCAAACGCCATCAGCCGCAGCTCTTTTTGCTGCTGCTTGAGGATCTGCGCACTGTAAAACTGATAGTTTCCAACACCGATAACCGCCATAAAGACGATCAGCGATCCGCCGTAAAGTAGTAGAAACCAAATTGATGCTTTTATTTCGGCTTTAATCATCTGCTATTATGTGTTTGGCTGATTGTTGAGGCGATAGCCCACGCCGCGAAGCGTCTCAATACACTCATGTCCGATCAGTTTTCTTAGGTTTTTGAGGTGAGTTCGCAAGCTCATTTCACTAGGTTCTTCGCCAACGAGCCAGAGGCGATCGCAGACAGCTTCACGCGAAACAACCTTGCCGCGATTCTCCGCCAGCAGTTTCAAAAGCGAAAACTCTTTAGGCGGCAAACTAAACTCGCCATTGCTGGTTACAACGCGGTTACTCTCGACAAAAAACTTCACTCCATTTCCTAGATCAACGCCGTCGATCGCGCTGTGAAAAAAGCGCCGTTTTAGCAGCGATTCTACGCGGATCGCAAGCTCTTTTAACTCAAACGGCTTGCGCAGATAGTCGTCGCAGCCCACATTGTAGCCTTTGGAAAGATCGTCGATCGTGTGAAGCGAAGTGATGAAGATCGCGGGAGTTTCATTGCTGTTTTTTCGCAGATCTTTCAGGAAGTCAAAGCCGTTTTGACCGGGCAACTTAACATCTAAAAGTAGCAGATCGCACGGGTTTTCGTACAGAAGATCGGCTGCCTCAGTTGCATTAAAAGCTCCGATTACTTCGTAGCCTTCATCTTCTAGGAACTCACGAATGATCTCGTGAAGCGTCGGATCGTCTTCAAGTAGTAGTAGTTTGGCTTTTTGCATAGCGAAATTATGCCTTTTTGCGTGAAGATTGCGTGATAAAGTTATAATGCGATATGACTAATCGAATCAAAACCAAACAGATTTTTGTGGGAAATGTGGCTGTGGGAGGCGACGCGCCGATCACCGTTCAGTCGATGACATTTAGCAAAACGAGCGATGTGGCTGCGACGCTTGAGCAGATTAACCGACTCTATTTTGCGGGGTGCGACATCGTGCGCGTCAGCGTGCCGGACGAAGAGAGCGCGAATGCGTTAAAGGCGATCAAAGCCGCAAGCCCGCTGCCGATCGTCGCCGACATTCATTTCAACTATCGCCTCGCGCTGATCGCCGCTGAGAGTGTCGATTGCATTCGGATCAACCCCGGAAATATCGGCGACAAAACTCGTATCGCCCAAGTAGTTAGTGCGTGTAAGGAGCGCAATATCCCGATCAGGATCGGCGTCAATAGCGGCAGTCTGGAAGAGGCGATCGAGGCGCGGTATGGACACAGTGCGGAAGCGATGAAACAGAGCGCACTCTACCATATCAGACTGCTTGAGGACTTGGATTTCACGGCGATCAAGGTGTCTATGAAGGCGAGCGATGCGGCACGGACGATCGAAGCATACAGTCTGCTGCGCCCGCTGGTGGAGTATCCGTTCCATCTGGGATTGACAGAGGCGGGTTCAACCTTTCACGCAACAATTAAATCGAGTATCGCACTTGGATCGCTACTGATAGACGGAATTGGCGATACTATGCGCGTTTCGATCACAGGAGAATTAGAAGAGGAAATTAAAGTCGCAAGAGCGATTTTGCACGACTCTGGAAGACAAAAAGATGGCGTAAATATCATCGCCTGCCCAACTTGCGCAAGGCTGGAATCGGATTTACGATCAGCGCTTGCGGCAGTTGAAGAGCGGACGAAAAACATCAAAGCGCCGCTGAACCTATCCGTAATGGGCTGCGCTGTCAATGCGCTGGGCGAGGCAAAACACGCAGACGCGGCGATCGCCTTTGGCAAAAAGAGCGGGCTTGTGATCGTGCGCGGCGAAATTGTGGGCAAATATCCCGAAAACGAACTCGTTGATCGGTTTATACAGGAAGTAGAAAAACTGGCTGGGTAGAACGACATCAAGAATCCTGCGTCATATTTAGATGTGTGCCGTCGATATTCGCCGCACATCCACCAATCAGCAGCGCGCCATTCGTGCCCCGTAGTGTCGAGCGTGTAAAATTGCGCAAACAAAAGGAGAGTTATGCACCACGGGCATGAGATGGCAATGATGGATTTTTCGCTTTTGAGCGTTTTGGTTTTCGGTCTTTTGACCTCGTTTGGGCACTGTTTGGGAATGTGTTCGGGCATTGTCGTGGCGTATTCAAGCGCGAAACTTGAGGGCAGAACCCGCGCTCAGCAGACACTCGCACACCTATTGTACGCGCTTGGGCGCATTAGCGTCTATGCGATTTTGGGCGGCGCGATCACGGCGATCGGCTCGGTTTTTGCGGTGTCGATGACGACGCGCGGCGTTGTGCTGGCGGCGCTTGGCTTGGTGATGATACTCATCGGCATCTCGCTTCTGGGCAAAACCCGCTTTTTGGTGTTCTTGGAAAACTCCTCAATCGTCCAAAGCGCGTGGTACAAGCGCAGCTTCGGCGTACTGATCGGCTCAAAAAATCCTGCGGCGTTTTATGGAATCGGACTGCTCAACGGGCTGATCCCCTGCGGCGCAGTCTATGCCGCACTCGCAATGGCTCTCACCTCCGGCAGCGTACTCGGCGGTGCGGGCGCAATGGCGGTTTTCGGCGTGGCAACCGCACCGAGCTTGTTTGCGATCGGACTGTTTGTTGGATTAGCCTCACAACTTAAGTTCCGTGCCGTGATCACCAAACTTTCTGCGGTAGTCGTGATCGCAATGGGCTGTTGGACAATTTACCGCGCATTTTTAATGCTAACGATGGAAGGTATGTGATGACTCTGACGCATTTAGACGACAAAAACCGTCCGCAGATGGTCGATGTTTCGCGCAAGAACGCCACAGAACGCACGGCAACGGCGGGCGGCACGATCACTATGAGCCGCGAGGCGTTTGAAGCGATCAAAAATAATACGGCGACGAAAGGTCCCGTGCTGCAAACTGCGATCGTAGCGGCAATTATGGGGGCTAAACGCACGGGAGACTTAATACCGATGTGCCACCCGCTTGGCTTAAGCCACATCTCGTGCGACATCGCCGAAAACAACGCGGCGTGTACTTTGCGGCTGACGGTTACGGCGAAGCTCACGGGGCAGACGGGCGTCGAAATGGAGGCGCTTACGGGTGTGTCGATCGGACTTTTGACAATCTACGATATGCTTAAAGCGATCGACAAATCTATGACAATCAGCGACATCTGGCTTGAGAGCAAAAGCGGAGGCAAAAGCGGTGAGTACAAGCGCAAATAATTCGTTCAACCCGCTGGAGGGCAAGCCGCAGATCGACTATCCGTGCGAGTGGGAGTACCGTTTGATCGGGCGGGACGCGGCGACTATGGCAACGGCGGCAATGGGTGCGGTTGGCGGCACGGCGCACAAGCTGGAGCCATCGCACACAAGCAGCAAAGGCAGTTTTGTGAGCATGAGGTTGATTGTAAATGTATCAAGCGAGGAGGAAAGATTGGCTATTTTTGAGGCATTGAGGGCAAGTAAATCAATTTTGCAGATATTGTAGGGCAATGCAAACACGCGATCAGATATACGACGACCTGCTCAATGCGCCCGCCGACAGCCGTGCGCTAGACGATCCGCTTCGCGCGATTTTGGCAAGTCTGATCATGGGACGAATTTGTGGCGAAGGCGTGCTACCGGCGAGTTTGGGGCTGGATGCGGTAGAGCTGTTTGAACTGTGGAATATCTATTTTGTGCTGCCAAAACCGCCTGTTTTGCCCGATCAAACTGTCGCCGTGCTACACGAATGGCAGTATCTGACCAACCTGTTGATCGCGTATAGCGCAGATGAGTCTATATCCGAAAAATGGCTGGCTAAAATTGTCGCATTAGGCTGCGTAGGAAATAACCACCTCTGGTGCGATCTGGGACTGGCAAACCGCAACGAACTAACGCGCCTGCTCACAACCGCCTTCCCCCGTTTCGCTCACAAAAACACAACCGATACGAAATGGAAAAAGTTTATCTACCATCAATACTGTATCACCTCAGACGGCAACGCAAAACCAAATTGCAAAGCGTGCAACGACTAGCTAAATGCCACACGGTATGATGATTTTGCGGTGTCTGTATGTGAAACAGAAAGCCAACACCCGCATAGGTTTGGCAAAGTGACGGTAGATACTCAAAGACAATCTACGCATTCCCCGCTATCAGTCAGTTTTATTTCTTCCAAGATTGATGTACGCGCTTTGGAATTTTTCGAGCCATATCCCGAAAAAGGAGTCGTCAACAACGCTAGTATCGTTCGCAAAGCATAATCCCTAGTCAATGCCGTTTCAACTTACCGTAACCCTGCGTATGAGTGAATTGAATTTACGGCACACAAAAAAACAAAATCATTGCGCGTGAGCCGTTGAAATATCAGCAATTCTTGATAGCACATACTGATTGATCGATACGCCCTCCTCTGCCGATCTAATCGCAAGCTGTTTGTGCAATGCGGCTGGAACTCGTAGTGTCAAATTGCCGTGTGCTTTTAGCGACGGAAACTCCAAGCAACTAGCGATATGCGCCTTGTCCTCTTGCGACCACTCAACGCGATATATATATATATATTTCTCTGCGGTCTGTTTCGCCATTATCTCTGCCTTGTTTGAGTTTGTCGATCGCTTCTGCAACCTACATGACTTGGTAGGGTTTTGCCATTTTGCCGTCCTTTTGAATGTTCAATCTTGGGTTGCCAGCCCACGGCATTTTGAAAATATGGTGACTGCTAATTTCTTGACATTTCTTTCAAAATACACCTAACAAAGATTGTCATAGACTAGCTTTGTTGAGGATTTTAGCGTTGTGTTCGTGGGGAGGTAGCCCCAATTTAGTAAGACTTGCTATTTAGATTTTACTGCCTTTGCTTGCGTATGAAACTTCTAGTAGTCTCACAAGTATCTAACACATATCAGGTTAATTCTATTTAGAATCTTTAAGGCATATCGTGCCATGTGTCTTTCTCTTCAGCCTCTTGCCATTGTTTTATGTTTGAATAAGGAATAGGTGTTAAAAAGCTTACTTCGTAACCAACACAAGCGATTGCAATGGTGCTGGCATAATCTAACGAAGGACCATCAGTAACAATTTTTGGATTCACCCAGACCTTGAAATTATTAATATCATTAGCTTGGAGAAATCCATCGATCTTGTCCGATACACACAAATTATCATATTCGATCTTATATCTATACTTTTTCGGACGTCCGCCGCATTCTACAGTAATATCGGTTGATATCCATACAGTTTCATGATCAACCTTAGATTTAATGGTGCTAGCAAAATCCTTTATGTTTACTTTATTTTTGAACATATTATTCAACCAATCCGGGGCGTTTTCAAATGATTTATGTCCATGCGCTCCCCATTCGTAACATTTTCTCAATAAAAGACGCGCATCGTTCACCGGCAATGTTATCCTAGGCCGAAAACCTTGTGCAGTTTTGATTTGTTCTGGTGTTCTATCGTCGGCCCTGTAAAAACTAAACATAGTCATCCTCCAAAGTAAATCTTTTCGCCTTTTTCGTATGGCGGACAGGGAGGGATTCGAACCCTCGATAGGTGTTACCCTATACACGCGTTCCAGGCGTGCGCCTTCAACCACTCGGCCACCTGTCCAAAAAACGGCGAAAACTCTAAAAAAGCGTGGAATGTTAGCAAAGCGCCGCTTCCGCCAAAACCTCAACCGATTGTCCAAACGATCGCGCCGCAAAACGAAGCCGATCGAACCTGTCAAAGCGCCCGCCAAAACCGCAAAAGAGAGCGCAAGATAGAATGCCGCTTTTAGGAGACGGCATTGACGATTTATGTTCCTGCAACCAGCGCCAATTTGGGTGCGGGTTTTGATTCGCTCGGCGTTGCGTTGAAGTTTTACAACCGCGTGGAGATCGCCCCATCAAGGATTTTTAGCCTCAGCATTCGCGGCGAGGGCGAAAAAATGCTCAAAGCGCGTGGCAACAATGTTTTCATCGATATTTTTAACAGCGTCTATGAGCGGCTGACGGGCGAAATCGGCGTGTTTCGCTTCCATTTTTTCAACCAGATACCGCTTTCGCGCGGTATGGGAAGCTCCTCAGCGGTGATTGTCTCGGCGATCTACTCGGCATATGCGGCGGCAAAGTGCGCGATCGACAAGCACGAGATACTCAACGAGGCGGTTTTGTACGAACGACACCCCGACAACATCACGCCCGCGACATTCGGCGGCTTTTGTGTCGCCGCGCTCGAAGGCGGCAAAGTGCGCCACATCTGTACGCAGCTTGACCCCGATCTGCGAGCGGTTATGGTGATCCCAAACAAGCCGCTTTCGACGCGCCAAAGCCGCGCGGTTTTGCGCCAAAAAGTCAAGCTCGAAGATGCCGTCTTTAACCTCTCGCGCAGCTCGCTTCTCACCGCCGCGCTGATGACGAAAAACTACGATCTGCTGCGCTGTGCGAGCCAAGATCGCTTCCACCAAGAGGTGCGAATGCGCCTATTGCCCGCGCTCTTCGAGGTGCAAAAAACGGCGCTGGGCAGCGGTGCGCTCATGAGTACGCTCTCTGGCAGCGGATCGAGTTTTTTCAACCTCGCGCAAAACGGCGATCAGGCGCAAAAAATCGCCTCCGATCTCGCCAAAAGATTCGGCGCTTTTCGCGTCGAAATTTTAGAGTTTGACACACTCGGAACACATTCAAAGGAGTAGCTTGCTAAAATCACCGCTAACACCAGTTAGAATGTGTATTGCTTGCAGAAAGCGGCAAAATCAAAAAGAGCTTGTCAGGCTACAATGTGTTGAGGGTCGTTTGATCGCATACCAAAACTTTGGGCGTAGTTTTTATCTATGCAAAGAGTGTTGTCATTCGCCAAAGATCGCGAAAATCATCGATCGCAACTGCCGCGCCAAAGTTGATATTTCTGCGCTAACCACACTCATAGGAGAACACTGATTGTCTGATAAAGTTAAGCTGACCGAAGTCGCGCTAGAAGCGGGAAAAACGACGAAAGACGCACTAAATGGGTGCATAGCGCTGGGTTTTTCCGTGCGTTCCGTGCAAGGTTCTGTTACAGTTGCAGAGGCTGAACAACTGATGAGTTATCTAATGAATGCCTCAAGTCAAAGCGGTGGCGAGGGCGTTGTTGCGCCCGCGCAAACGCCAAGCGCCGCGCCCAAACACGCGCCAACGGATACGCAAAGCGCGGAAGCTCCAGAGCCTGCCGCCCAAGCCGTAGCCGCGCACGAAAAACCGCAAGCGCCAAGTGGCGGAAAAACGCCGAGCGCGAAGCAGCCACAAACAACGCAACCGCGCGCGCGCGATGCAAAAGCTCCGATCGCAGCGCACGCAACCACAAATGCGGCTACCGTCGATAAACCCAAACAGGCAGAAAAACCGCTTGACAAAGCCCGCCTTCCCGATGGCTTTAGGCGACCCGGAGGCGGTCTGGTCAAAACAGGCTCAACCCGCAAACCAGCCGTTACCTCCACAAGCTCCGGCAGTTCGCCTCGCTCATCGTACGCAGAGTACGCAAGCGCGATCGGCTACGGCAGAAACCGCGTTGCGGCTGACACAGCAGCGGAAGAACGCCGCCCGCGCAAAGAGAAAAAGGGCATTCCCACCAACAAAAAAGATCAGGGCAACCGCATTGAGATCCTAAACGATCGCACGCTCGATAGCCACGATGCCTACGAAGATGAGATGATCGTTATGCCCGATCTTTCGATCGGCATTAGCGACTTTCTCGCGGAGCAGGAGCGCAAAGATCAAAATGCCCGCAAAGATTTCGATCGCGCAAAAACGCTCAACGGCGCAACCAGCCGAATGGTTGGCGGCGACGGGATCGCGCGGGTCAAACGCCGCCGTTCAAGCAACCGCCGCGAAACCCACATCAACGAAACGAGCGTCCGCGTCAGCGTCATCGAGATTCCCGAAGATGTGCGCGTCTACGAGTTTGCCGAAAAGGTTGCGCGACCGATCGCGGCTGTGATCAAAAAGCTCTTTGAACTCGGAATGATGGTTACCAAAAACGACTTTTTGGGCAAGGACGCGATCGAGATTTTGGCGGAGGAGTTTGGCGTTGAGGTCAAAACCAAAGACACGGGCAGCGATCTAGACTATGTTGCCGAATACGACGAAGCTCACCCGATCGCAAGCGCAAAATCATCGCGTCCGCCGATCGTTACCATTATGGGACATGTCGATCACGGCAAAACTTCGCTGCTTGACTTTATCCGTTCATCGCGTGTCGCAAGCGGCGAAGCGGGCGGGATCACACAGCACATCGGCGCATACACCGTTACCAAAAACGGCAAAGAGATCACCTTTATCGACACGCCCGGACACGAGGCGTTTTCGCAAATGCGCGCGCGCGGGGCAAACACGACCGACATTGTCATCATCGTAGTCGCGGCGGACGATGGCGTAATGCCGCAGACCAAAGAGGCGATCAGCCACGCAAAAGCCGCGAAATGTCCGATGATCGTTGCGATCAACAAGATCGACAAACCCGCCGCAAACCTCGACAAAGTTAAAGGGGAGTTGG
This sequence comes from Campylobacterota bacterium, assembly GCA_025997415.1. Classification (GTDB taxonomy): domain Bacteria; phylum Campylobacterota; class Campylobacteria; order Campylobacterales; family SZUA-545; genus JAIRKM01. The sequence continues at coordinate 3,085 of BNUO01000013.1, read as the reverse complement.
CGGAAGCGGGCTTGACGCCTCTTGACTGGGGCGGCGATACCGAGTGCGTGGGCGTTTCGGCAAAATCGGGCGTTGGCGTTGAGAGCCTTTTGGAGACGATCCTCTTGCAAGCGGAGCTAATGGAGCTTCGCGCAGAAACTGACGTGCTGGCAAAAGCGGTTGTGATCGAAAGTTCGCTTGAAAAAGGGCGCGGTGCGGTTGCAACGGTGATCGTGCAAAACGGTACGCTAAATGTCGGCGACAATGTCGTTGCGGGTGTCTCCAGTGGACGGATTCGCGCGATCGTCGATGCTCACGGAGCGCAGATTACGAGCCTTGCGCCAAGCCAAGCGGGACTGATCGTAGGTCTTGATCTCGTCCCTTCGAGCGGCGATGTGATGGTTGCGATGACCAGCGCGGACGACGCGAAACTCTACGCGCAAAAACGCTCCGAGTACGAACGACAACGAGTGCTTTCACGCACCACCAAAGCGACGCTCGAAGATCTCGGATCGCTGATCGCAGAGGGCAAGCTAAAACGGCTGCCGATCATCTTGAAAGCCGATGTACAGGGCACGCTTGAGGCGATCGCCTCCTCGCTGTCAAAGCTGCGAAACGCGGAGGTCAAAGCGGAGATCATACACTCGGCAGTCGGCGAGATTAGCGCAAGCGATGTGATGCTCGCGGCGGCGAGCGAACACTCGGTCATTTTGGGTTTTCACATCAAACCCAGCCAGATCATCAAAGATCGCGCAAAAGCGATGGGCGTTCGCATCTCCAGCTACGATGTGATCTACGATCTGCTTGATGATGTTAGCCATCTCTTAAGCGGAATGCTTAGCAAAATTACCGAAGAACAACTGAGCGGCAAGGCGGAAGTACGGCAGATTTTCGACATTCCCAAACAGGGACGGATCGCTGGTTGTATGGTTGTTGATGGCGAGATCACGCGCGGCGCGATCGCACGAATTGTGCGCGGCGAAGAGGAGATATACAAGGGCAGGATCGAGACGCTCAAACGGTTCAAAGACGATGCCAAAGAGGTCAAAAAAGGCTTGGAGTGCGGGATCGCGCTTGCAGGGTTCAATGGCATCGAACCGGGCGATACGATCGAATGTTTCAAGGCGATCGAAGTAGCTGCTATATTTAAGGCAAACGCTTGATCGACCCGAAAATCAAGATCGAACGCGCCGAAAGTGCGCTCTACGAGGCGCTTTGTACGGCACTTGGCACTCTAAACGACGAGGAGCTTAACGCTCTAACCTTGTTGGAAGTCAAGCTCGCTTCCGGCAAAAAAGACGCACATCTGTACATCGACGGAGCGGCTGTCCCCGCCGCTGATCGTCCGCGAATGCTCGCAAAGCTCAAACGCGCAAGCAGCCATCTAGCCCGTTTTGTTACCGCAAGCGAAGGCTGGTACAAATCGCCGCTTTTGCATTTCGTCTTTGACGATCGTGAAGGCGAAGCGGCGCGTATGGACGAACTTTTCAAAAAGATAAATACTAAATGAATGATTTAAGCGAACAACTTTCAGGGCTGATCGCAACCTGCGACGCAAAACTCTACGACACCGAGCTAGTGCGCGAAGGCACAAACACGATTTTTCGCGTCTATTTGGAGCGCGAAGGCGGCGTTGATGTGGAGTTGTGCGCCCGCGTCAGCCGCCTTATCTCGCCACTTTTAGATGTCTTAGAGCCGTGCCACGAAGCATACACGCTAGAGGTCTCCTCGCGCGGACTCGAACGGCGGCTAAGAACGATTGAACATTTTCTGGGCGCGATCGGCGAAGTTGCCAAGATCACGCTAACCGACAAAACCCGCATTAAAGGGCGAATCGACGCTGTCGCAAACGGATCGATCACCATCGCCGAACACGCCCCGATCGACTTCGCCACGATCGCCAAGGCGAAGATCGTATATCTACCAAACAAAGAGGCGTAACGCTTTTTACCGCCACTTGCTTGAGCTTTTGCGCAATCAATAGCAAAAAACAAATAGCTACGCGTCGATCGCGTCATTTTCGCGTGCTGCAGTAGCGACAAAAATCCGACACTGCTCACACTTGACGATCGTTTAAGCAAAAATTAGTGGGGGAGGGGGCATTATTGTTCCAGAAATCTAAGGAGCGACAATGAAATCTTTGTATGAGAATTGGGTAGGAGCCGCATTTGGTATATGTGTTGGGCTGTTGATTTATTGGTTTGTCAGTCAGTCTGGTTCTAATGGCGGCGTAGTAGCCAAAAAAGACGAATTTTCCCGCGAAATCTTCGGGCAGTAATTCGGGATCGCTTGCCCGTCTTGGTCCAACCCCCACAAAAAACCTAATGCTTTCTCTCCTATTTCTTCGCTCATTTCACCCCCTCTTTCACCCAACTCTCAGTAACTCATCTATCGTTTTCATTCAGTAACTCATCTATCATCTTCATCTTGTTAGCTATAGACATTCCATTATCATCTTCGTTGCCATTGATAGTCCATTGTGATTTCTGAGGTTGTTTTTGAGTGCCGATAAGTGTCCCTCATTAGAGTTGGTAGTGTTTGGTATGCATATCTATTTATGCTCTTGGCTAGCCAGTTTGATCGCTCCTGCTAGATCGGTAGTGTTTGGTATGTTTAGTTCCTTAGTGCTCTCGGTATACAAACAGATAAGGTAAGTTGCGTTTTAGACTGTTGTATGCGCTTCTTGCTGTTACTCGTGCCAGCCAAGCTGACACTTCGTAGCATATGGAAGTCTTGACAGTAACACTTCCTGCGGAAGCTACTGCTTCGCCCATTCCTACCCTCCGTTGCGGTTGCTCACAAGAGCGAGTTCTTGCTTCGTAGCTCTTGGGAGTCTCCGGAGTAACGCTTCCTACGGAAGCATCTCTTCGCAATTGTCCCTGCCAATCATTTCGATGACACTTTTCGCTAGAAAAGGGTCATCGAAAGGAAACCACAATGTTCAGTGCAAAAGAGGACAACACCGTATCAAGAGAACAGGTAAAGAGGCTTCGTGCTCTTATTGAGGAATACGAGCTGGTAAAGACAAAGAAGCACCCCACCATTCGCTTTGCCTCCGATCTGTTCAAGATATACCGTATCAAGAAGCAGAACTTCTACAAGTATT
>BNUO01000012.1 GCA_025997415.1 Campylobacterota bacterium | reverse complement strand
TCTATTAAAGCCAAGATGAAGTTTTTTATCACCCGTTTCTTTCTTTGTCCCTTACTTGTTCATACTCCTCTACCAAAGCACGAAGCCTCTTTACCTGTTCTCTTGATACGGTGTTGTCCTCTTTTGCGCTGAACATCTTTGTTTCCTTTCAATGACCCTTTTCTAGCGAAAAGTGTCATTGAAATGATTGGCAGGGACAAGAATGACAAAAGCGAACACAGATACTTCGGCTTCGCCTCAGTATGACAAATGCGAGTCGTCTCCCCTCGCAAAAAACGGAACTGTATTTGCTTTAGTTGATCAAACTTTCAAAGGAGCAGGCGTGAGACGCAGGTGGTTTGTGCCGTTTTTACTAACCGTGATCGCTTTATCGTTCGCGGCTTGCGAACTCCAAGATCCGCTTGGGCGCGGCGAGATGGAAGCGCAAAACAGCGCGGCGGCAGGATTTGCCAAGATCGTTTCGGTCTTTCCGCGCACACCTATGATCACCGTTGGCGGCAGCGTTACCTTGACCGCGCTTGTAACCGACGGCGCAGGAACGGTGCTCGAATCGACCCTGTTTGAGCCAGTAACGATCGCGTGGTCTAGCTCCAATCCATCGATCATCAGCGTCGCAGAAAACGGCGTACTCGTTGGCAAAAAGCGCGGCGCGGCAACGATCACCGCAGTCGCCACTCGCGGCGGCAACAGAAGTGCGCCATACACGCTCAAAGCGACCGTAACCTCCGAAAACGCACTCGATGTCGCGGAGCTATTTTTCAGCCCAATGCAAGCCTATGTCGATCTCGAAAGCGATCGCGTTTTCCGCCTTAGCGCAGTCGATTACGCAGGCACGGCAACCAGCCTCTCGGACAAGCGCGGGCGCGTTACCATCACCTCCAGCAACTCAAATGTCGTGATCACTCCCGAAACGATCGACTTGACCGCAACGGGCAACGCAGTCGAAGTTACCGTTCGCGGCGCACAAAAAGGGTTTAGCTTTATCGACGCGCTCTACGAGTTCGACTCCAACCAATCAAACGAACTGATCACCATTAGCGCAACGCCGCTCGTCGTTCAGGTCAAAGACTCGGTTGAAACCAGCCTTCCAAACACCGCAAGTTTCGAGGGCGGACACTATCTGTCGATCGCAGTCGGCGAGTTTGCGGGCTACAAAACCATCTACACAACACATCTCGATCGCCCCGATGCCAACTCCGAAGGGCTTGTACTGAGCAACTTTTACACCGCTTGGCAGCACCAGACGATCAGCGGCGGTTTGGGTACGGCGATAAAATCAGGACAGGCGACGCGGATCGTCCTTTCGCCCTTTACCAGAACGCTCTCGCTGCCGATCGCTCTGACTCTGCGCGATAACTACCTGACGCTTCTGTATATGATCAACCCCGATCAAAACAGCCGCTACTTGGAGACACGCCTCTCAAGCGACGCGATCCAAAACACCGAAATCCCCGAAAAAAAGTTTGGAGATGGCGATCGCGTGATGGATATTTCGGCGTGGCGTTCGGCTGATGGTATGTCAAGTGCGCTTCATATCGCCTACTTTGACGCCAACGCAAGCAACATCTGCCTAATTTCGATGAGCGATCAAGACACGATCGCAACCGATGCCTACCGCAAAAAGCTCTGCCTTGAGACCAACCAGAGCGTGAGCAGCGTCTCAGTCGCCCACAACAACAGCTACGGCGAGCCGCGATTTGTCTATGCCGTGCGCGCTACGGAGATCGAACGAGAGAACAACACAACCGACAAATACCCCGAAGCGCTCTACTATGTTGCGCGTCAGAGCGGACTTTTGTACAGCGAAAAGATCACCAATATCGATGGCAATATCGCCGATGTAACGCTCCGCCTCGATCGCAACAACAAGCCAATGGTTGCCCTGCGCGAAGGAAACAATGTGCGCGTTTATAGCCGCGAACGAAGCATTAGCGGCGGCTTCAAATGGGGGACAGATCCGCTCAATGTGATCAACACGGAGCAGGGCGATATAGCCTCTGTCGCCTTCGATGTCGATGCCTACAACGAGCCGCGAATCGCCTTTGCCTCCACAGGCGGCGGCACAACGGCAAAGATTCGCTACGCGCGAAAACCGCCGTTTCGCAACTTTGGATCGCGCTGGGTGATCGAAGAGCTGGACGCAAAGGACACAGCAGAGCAGGGGAGTTCGTCGGCGATCGCAGTCGATAGCGCAAACCGCGCTCACCTTGTCTATACGGCGTTCAAATCGAACAAAAGTTGGTTTAATTACTGGGCGGAGCCGAACTTTTTTGACTACCGCAACTTTCCGATCGTGGAGTATCACGGTGCGGATTTGATTATGTCCTTAGGAGGCACACCATGATCGCACGAATCCTACTCTTTGCGGCTCTTGTCGCCTTTCTAATCAGCTGCGGCGCAGACAGCAGAACGCACACGGACACAGCCGCGCCCAAAGACAAAAGCGGCGTGATTCGCGTTACGATCGCGGTGTATGAACACAAAGACATTGAACTGCCGATCGCCTACGAGCCGACATACGCGGTCTCTAGTAGCACGGCGCACACGGCGCTTGGCGCGGAGATCAACGCCACAAGCGACAAAGTCCGTTTCAGTATCCAAGATTCTACGCCCGCCGTGCGCCCTGTTTTGCGGCTTGTCGGTGTCAATGGTGGCTCGGAAGAGCTGGCTGTACAAGCTGTCGATAGCGCTACGGGGCAGATCAGCACCGTTCGTATTCTCGTAACCGTTATCGGTACAAACGACAACGATCTAGTTGATGGCGATGGCGGCGGCGATTCCGGCGGCGGTGGTGGAGGCGGAGGAGGAGGCGGCGGCGATCCCGGCGGACCGCCCTCGCCTCCCGGACCGGGCGATAACGCCGAGTACGATCCCAACGCTTGCATAAACAGCGGTTTTTACTACTTTGACGATGATGTCAACGATGTTGAAGGGAAGTTTGGACCCGATAAAGCGGCGTATATGCGTTCGCGGATCACAAATGCGATCTGGAGTTCGCAAATTCGCCTCTTCTATCCGGCGACAACGGAGCCTACAACGATGTCGTATACGGATCTAGGACAGTTTGTCTTTATCTCGACAAACGGCGCGTACGTGAATTTTGAAGTACAGCTTGCTCACCACCTATTTGGGGTAATGGGCAAACAGTACTTCTATGTACAGAGCAACGGAATGTGCATGCGCGGCACGATTCCAAGCAGTATATATGCCCCGCCCAACAAGGGTCTTGTTTGGGTTACGGCGAATGGGGGGTGATGAAATGAAAACAAATCTCGTCTTTTTAGCCTTTTTGCCGTCCTCGCTGGTGCTTTTGCGCGGGTACGGTGTCAGCTTCGCTCGGCGCTTGGTTACATACCCAGATGTATGCTCCCGTCGCGCCTCGTTCAGCTTCCGTGTCCCCGCGAAAAATCCCTTCGCGATCAACGGCAAAAAGCGATCGGCGCATGAATGTCATTCTGAACGAAGTGAAGAATCCCTATTCCCACGCTTTGTACTGCCGAAGCATTTTGAAGCGGCGAGGATCAAGGCGCGAGTTCTCCAAGGTATGAGCGCCCCGAAGCCGCAAGAAATGCAAGGGTATCCGTTAGGACAGTGCAACCGCGTGGCGGTTTCTTTGCCTTCTTTCTTGCCCGCGCAAGAAAGAATGGTCGCATACGCCTTTGGCGTATGCGAAAGATCTCTTTGTGTTTTGAAGAATCTAACACAGATGTTTCGCTTCGCTCAACATGACAAGAGTGTTGCGCAGTATGGCAGGTCTCTCGTCATTGCGGGCTTGACCCGCAATCTCTCCCTCTCTGTCATTCTGAGCGGAGCGAAGAATCTCAAGACAAACACAGATACTTCGCTATCGCTCAGTATGACAAAGGCGGCGCGCAGTACGACAAGAGGTTTCCCTGTCATTCTGAGCGAAGCGAAGAATCTCATCGCCTCACCACAAGCAAAGGATCGCCCATGACACCAACAACACGAAATATCGCATATCAATCTTGGTTGAAGGAGCCGCCATGAAAAGCGAACTGACAGCGAAGATCTGAATCTAACGCGACGGAGACTTCAAAAAATTTTCATTCGGACGATTATTAAGCCCGAGTTTCGAGTCAAACTTGACTCAACCTTAAAAGGAGGTTCTATGCGAGGAAAAATTAGTTTAGCTGCCATAGCAGCGGCTATCTCACTGCTCCTGCCGCCAAACGCGACAGCAGCGGGCAATTACGGAGTCGAGCTATCAAATGGTTACTGGCAGCTCATTGGTGTTGCAGGACTATTTGGGCTTGCCGGTGAAGGGGGCGGTGCTCAAAACCCCGACTATACCAGCATATGCACAACCGCTGCGGTGATCGATATCGCAGACGATTGGAACAATATGAGCTGGGATGCCAACACATCAACCAGCGAACTCAATGCCATTGCCGCAGTAGGAGATAACGATCACTATGCTAGCACTGGCAATATCCCATACCCAGCGGGCGGGATCAACAACCCTTCCACTGGACAAAACGTGGCACAGGTAGGTCTTGGTCTTCCTTACCACTCAGTTTTGGGCGTTAGGGCGATCAAAGTCGGCGCTGGCAGCTCGCTGAAAAAAGCGCTCGTTGTTATTGGTAGAGGTATTACAAATCCAGATGGCACATTGCTCAAGTGCATAGGCAAAGAGTACACCGCTCCTATGAGAACCATGTATATCGTTTCGCCATACTCCAAAGGCGCGCCTGATGTAATGATCTCTTACCAAGCGCTCTACGAAGGCGAAACATTTAAGATCAGCTTCAAAAACGATGTACAGGCGACTTGGGGCGATGCGAGTACCGACAGGATCTACGCCGGTAAGCTTAGCCACACTCGTACCTACGATAATGCGGTTAAACCAAGCGAGCTGACGTTGCTTGATGGAACGACAAGCGCGCCAACAGACGCAGGCAAACTGGTTAATGTCGTCTGCCCCAATGGTGTGATTACTGGCGGCACGTGCGCATTTGATATGAATATCACCTCGTACTTTGTCGATCCATTTACCAATCGCGTAGGATACGAAGGTAACCGAACCGTTCTGGACGGTAACCTGACGATGTATCGCTACGACACCAGTATTCCTAACGGTATCTGGGAAGTCCTCACCTTTGAAGGCAACGGTGATGAAGAAAACCCAACCGCAACGGGTAACCGAAACACCCTTGTTGGCGGCTATGGCTACTGGGTTCGCCTGCTGGCAAACCAAAGCGCACTCTACGCAACGGGAGTACCAGGCGGTAACGCGGCGGGCTTCTTGGTTGCAGACGATATAAGCGGCAATAGCGCTTACTACGAAGACAAACTAGCCCCAGGCTGGAATCTGCTCGCGTTTGACGATAGCAAACTGCGCTACACAACCAGCGGCTTCTATGTCCCTGACGGCGAATACGAAGTGGTCAGTCCTCATGGCGAAGTGAGCATAACGCTTGACAGTACAACCGCAGATGATTGCTTGGCGTTTAATAACGCAGTAACAAACTACAATGCGGAGATCAATGTTAATCACCTTGATGTCCTCTGCATAGCTGGTGCTGGCGGCGCGTATCTGATTTCCGATAAGCCGTTCTATATCAAGGGTGAAGGTGTTACTGATGGTATTACTGCTGGGACACTCTCATCGCTTAGCAATGTGTCATTCAAAGACACGGAGCTGATCGATATAAACGGTAGCGGTACTCTTGATGGTCTGATCAGCAGACTTGGCGAGTATGCGGTTGTTGTTGAAACCAACCCCGCTTTCTTGGGCAAAGGACTTGGCGCAGGTATTAGCGTAGGCGTACCGATGTGGAAAAGCAAGCTAACAATGGCTGCTGCCGATCTAACCAACGCAGCAGATACGCTTGGTGTTGTTACCGCTTCAGGCACAGCTATCCCTTCTTTCCTGACAGCCAACGGCGCAAGCGCAGCGGTAGTCGTTCCTCTTGATCTAAACAATTCAACCACGACTTCGGGTACGCCAAATGCGATCCTGATCGCCGCTGATGTAAGATTTTTTGTGCGCGATAACACCTTTATCCGTGTTTTCGATGTCAGCACAGACTACGCAGGCGAACACAACAAGACGATTATTGATGTGGTCTATAACGGCGTAGCTCACCTGATCCCGGAAAGCGCGATCGAGTGGAATGGCACCTACCCGCATCTTAGCTTCCGTAATGCACCTACAGCCAACGCGAATGGTGTTGTCGGCGATGTTAACTTCTCCAAGATCTCTGAAGCCAACATCTCGATCATCGCCTCATCGTTCAAACGGCTTGACTACGATGTTAAGGAGATCAACCCTCCTTATCAACTGCTGCGCGATGTGCTACCCGGCGAGCAGAAAGATCCGAGCGATGTTGTTTATGGTCCATTTACCAAAGCGTATCAGGCAAGCAATCTTGCGCGCTTTAGTTCGGACGCAAACGGTGTCAAGCTGTCGCCATCGATCAGCAACCTGACCTATACCCCATTCTGGGCGGAAGACTTCCCCGATAACGGTCCTATCTACTATATGACCGAAAACAACTTTACGCCTCAGATGATCTTGACGGCTGAAACCGATTGGGCTGGAACGCTCATTAGCGGCGGCGCTCCTGGCACGATCAGTTGGAAGGCTCTTGACCTCACACGCGATCCTGCTGAATGGTTCTTGCCTGCAAACGGCTTTGAACTCTTCTGGGCGGAAAAAGAGCGCGGTTACTGGGTCTATCTGGCAGAAAACTTTGCCAACAGCGTATCGGTTGGAGCTCCAGATATCACAGCTAGCAGCGTGGTGATAAAACACTTCAATGCACTTGTGGAAGGCACAACCGATGAGTACGAAGTCTTTAACTGGTTTAGCGGCTATATAACGGCGAAAGTCGGCGGTCTGATTCGCCCGAGCTATACAAGCGGTCAATCGTACAATGTCTATGCGATGGTAGGCGATCAAAAAGTGCCTCTATCACCAACAGGCACGGTTAACGCCTTTAGCCAAAGCGACTTTACGGCGTATATCTCCGATTACGAAGTCTCTAGCGTTCGCCCAACGGGTGTTATAGAGATCGATGTAACGGCTACCGATGGTCTTGGCGGCAAAGACACGACAATTGGTGTAGCAACTCTTGAGTTCCCATATGTCAAACCTGCTACGCCAGAATTGAAGTTTGATGGCAATAGTCTGACGGTAACAAGCGATCCGAATGCTGAATTTGTTCTGATCTTTGAAGGCAAACAGAAGGACAGCGACCACCATACTGTGGCACAAGTTGAGTTCGAAGATAACGGCACCAAGGAAATCGACCTATCTTCGTTGCCGGGAATCAGCTATCCTGCTGCGGTTATCCCCGTTGATTGGAACGGTACGATCCCCGATGAAAACGCGGCTCTTGGCACGATCATCAAAGAGTGGCTCATTGGCGCTTCGACGGGACCTGCCGATAACTACGCTGGACCTGGTAAGTATTCAAGTGGCGCGAGCGTTTATAGTAACCTCCGCGTACAAAAATACCTGCCTGTTTATAGCGGCACGGCGTTCTTGCGAATTGCGCCGTCGCTTGGCGAAATAGACGCGGTCAATCCGATTAAGCTCAATAGCGCGCCCGCAGGTTTTGACCTGACGAGAGACTACGGTGTGCAACTGCGAGCAGACGATGTCAACTCAACAGGCACGCTTAAAGTGCAACAGAATTACATCACAACGGTGGTCTTCCAACCGAGAGATGTCAATCTATCTGACGCTGCTCCATTCCATGCTAACCTATTCATCGACGACTCAGGAACTGAACAGTTTATCGGTGAATTGGCGTGGATTCGCGCGGCTTATCAAGGCGATGTCTTCTATGTCTTTGTTGTTCAGGACGCGGTTGGCGCAGTAGGCGAATGGTTCTACGGCACCTTCCCTGGTGACGCAGGCGGAGGCAAGGTGTGGGCAGATAACGGCTCGAACATCAACAATGGTACGAACTACAAGCTGAAACTGCAAAAGGTAACAACCTCGCAGCAGCTCGTGATTCCTTAAGGAGTAGATGGTGAAACGCGCAGCATTGATACTAATACTCGCAGCGCTTTCGCTGGCAGCGGCGGAGAAGCTTCCTCCGCTGCCCGATGTGGGCGTGGCGGCGGCGAAGCAGGAGATTTTGAAAAACTGCAAAGTGCCGTTACAGGTCGTTGTGCTGCCGCCGATGGTCGAACCCGACTATCGAGCGTGCGCGAACGACTACTACAAGCCAAGCGAGGCGGATACAGCCTATCGGTTGTCGCTCATCTTTGGTCGTGAAGTTACGGTCAAAGCGATACGAATTGCCGAAGGATTTGTGCGATCGTACGAGATCAATGCGAGCTATGCGGACACCAAACTGCACCTCGTGTGCGATGAAACGGTTGATCACTGCTATTCGATTGGCGGTGATCACAAACTACCTGAAAAAAAGGATAAAAAATGAAAAAGCTAACCGTGTTAGCGTTTTTGGCGGCTCTGGGTCTGTTGATCGCAGGTTGCGGTGAAGAAGGCGCAAGTTATGGCGGCGGTAAAACCAAAACAGACGGCACAACGCTCACCGATTTGGAGATCTCAACGCTTCCTGATGAAGGCGGCTTTACGCACTCAACAGGCTTTATCGATCCGGAAACGGGCGAAGTGGTGAAGAAGATCGGCGACATTAAGGCAAGCGCAACAGGCGCAACGCCTCCGACTGCACCGACGATTGTCGTTGCTGGTACGACAAGCGGCGCACCTGCTGTGCTCGTGCCATAACTCTCGCTTCAACCTCCCTTTTACCGCAGACCAACCACACGGTCTGCGGTAATCCTCCCCCCTGTCATACTGAGGCGAAGCCGAAGTATCTGTGTTAGTCTTGAGATTCTTCAGCTTCGCTTCAGAATGACAATGTGTGCGTATAATGGCACTACTATGTTAGAAGAGGGAGGCGAACAAGATGAATGAGGTAGAAGTAGCGAGGCTAATCAATATGGCTATCATAGGCGGCGGCACATTTTTGATGTTGCCGGGGTTTATCGTGTTTGATCGCATTCTCACAAAGCGCAAACAAAAACGCAAAGACACCCCCGCCGCCGTATAGCGCACACACCTCTTTTGTCATGACTTCGGCGAAGCCGAGTATCTGCGTTTGTCTTGAGATTCTTCGCTTTGCTCAGAATGGCAATACTGTGTCTTCAGCAAGAGTTGTTGTATATTGCGACAGAAGCAACGAGGGGCGGGCGATGAAAGCTGTGCGATCGTATATCAGAGAAAACGGTGTTCTGCTGTTTTTCTTTATCTCGGCGGTGAGCGTATTTGCGCTGACGCTGTATGCCAACAACACCGCGAGAAGCTCGCACGATATGATGGTGCATGCGATCCAAACGAGGCTTGAAAATGTCGCTTTTGCCGCCTCGCAGATCGTCAGCGCCGCAGAGCTTGACAAGTTCCACACCAAAGAGGACAGCGAAACGCCCGAATACGCCGCGCTTCGTGAAAAGCTGTTCAAATTCGCCGCCGATTACGGCGTGGAGTATGTCTATTACTGGCGCGTCTATGGCGAAGATCAGATCCAATACATCGTCGATAACGACACAGACCCAGAAACGCAGAGTACAACAGAGACATTTTTTGAGCGCGATCCTGAAGTTACGCCTGTGATCGCGGGCGAGATGAAAAGCTCAAATCTAGGCGAATATACGCCGACTTGGGACGGGTTGATCACAGGTTTTGCGCGGGTTTTTGATGAAAACGGCAGCGTTTATTGCGTTGCGGGCGTGGATATAAAAGATGACGAGATTGTCTATCAGTACGATCTTTCGATTACGCTTTATACGATCCAGACCGTTTCGCTGGTCATTTCGATCGCGCTTGCGCTGACGCTGCTGATCCTCTACAAACGCAAGTTCGGCGAGCTTCAGCGGGTCAATACAAATCTACAAAAGCTGGTTGAGGAGGAGACGCACAAAGCTCTTGCGTTGCATGAAACCTTTGGACGATACCTCTCCGACGAGATTGTCAAAGACCTGCTTGAATCGCCGCAAGGGTTGTCGCTGGGCGGCAAAAAGCAGAACATCACCGTACTCATTAGCGACATACGAAACTTTACCGCGATCGCCGAAGGAATGCGGGTTGAAGACGCGGTACTAATGCTAAACCATTACTTTAGCGTGATGGTCGATGTCATCCACAAAAACAAAGGCACGGTCATAGAGTTTCTGGGCGACGGGATTTTGGCGATCTTTGGCGCGCCAGTCTCGTACGAACAGCACGCAGACTACGCGATCGCCTGCGCGTTAGAGATGCAGATTGCCATCGACATTGTCAATAACTACAACAGCGAACACAACTATCCGCCGCTGGAAATTGGCGTGGGGATCGACACGGGCGAGGCGATCGTGGGAAACATTGGGTCCTCAAGGGTGATGAAATACAATGTTGTCGGGCGGAGCGTCAATCTCGCCAGCAGGATCGAAGGCTATTCGACGGGTGCGCAGGTGCTCATCTCGGAGGCGAGCCGCAGGGCGGTCAAGGCGCAAGTTCATGTCGAACAGGTTTTGGAGGTACACCCCAAAGGCGTACAAAGCGCGATCAATATCTATCAGATCGACTCGATCGGCAAGCCGTTTTCGCTGGCGTTGATCAAAGAGCAAGAGGAGCTAAAGCGGTTTGAAACGCCGATCGCGGTTAGCTGCTACAAGGTCAAGAAAAAAGCGGTGGTGCAGATCGAACAGATATGCTATATACTCTCGGTTTCGTCTCACAAAGCGATGATCGTTGCGGATAAAACCGACCTACACCTCGATGAACTAGACAACATCAAGCTGGTTTCGGCGGCGAAAAAAGAGGCGTTTGCAAAGGTGGTCAAGACGAGCCATCACGGTGTTGTTTCGATCCGCTTCACCGCCGCCGCAAAAGAGTTTATCGCGTCGTTATAGCGCAGATAGGAGCGAAATGACAAACTCGGAGATGATCATCTACCAAAGCGAAGATGGGCAAACAAGGGTTGATGTTAGGCTCTTTGACGACACGGTCTGGCTAAATAGGGGTCAGATCGCTCAGTTGTTTGGGCGCGACATCAAGACAATCGGCAAGCACATCAACAACGCGCTTGCAGAGGAACTATCACAAACTCCAGTTATCGCAAATTTTGCGACAACTGCCGCAGATGGAAAAACATATCAGGTCGATCACTACAATTTAGATATGGTTTTATCTGTTGGATACAGAGTTAAATCCTCTCAAGGCATAAAGTTTAGAATCTGGGCAAACTCGGTACTAAAAGAGTATCTTGTAAAAGGTTATGCAAAACACGACAAGAGATTGCAAGAGTTGGGCGTAGCCATTGAGATTATGAAGCGATCGGCTGATCAATTAGAATCAACGCAGATTCTTGGCGTCATCGCGCACTATTCGCGCGCGCTTGATCTGCTCGACGACTACGATCATCACTCTGTTACTAAACCGCAAGGCAAACACACAACTACCGTTATCTCATATTCAGAGTGTCGCGCGATCATTGACGAGATGAAGTTTACGGTGGCAAGTGCGCTATTTGGCAACGAAAAAGACGAATCATTTAAGTCAAGTATCGCCACAATATACCAAACTTTCGGCGGCAACGAACTCTATCCATCAACGCAAGAAAAAGCCGCAAACTTGCTGTACTTGATCATAAAAAATCACTCGTTTTCAGATGGCAATAAACGAATAGCAGCGGCAATTTTTGTTTACTATTTGAACAAAACCAATATACTCTTTGACGGCTCAAAAAATATCATTGATAACGATACTTTAGTTGCCTTAACCATTATGATCGCCTGTTCAAAACCCCAAGAAAAAGAGATGATGGTGAGTTTAGTGATGAACTTTTTGGACGCCGATCGCAAACGAGATGAACAACATCAATGAAATCTCAAACCAACAAGTCGCAATGCACAATCAACGCGACTTTTACCGATCTAGTGAGTAATATGCCGATTGGCGACAAGGAGTTGCGGTGAATCTTTTGGCAAAAGTGAGCATTTTCTACAAGATCGTCCTGTTGATCGTGCTTGGCGCGGGTGCGCTCTTTGTCGGGACGGGCATTGGCGTAGCGGTGGCTATGCGCGGCACACACGCGCTGGGCGTTGTCAATGACAACGCGATCCTGCCACGAGCTGCGATTGTACAGCTTGGTAGCGACACGGAGTGGATTTTCAACGGAGCGGTGCGCCTTTTGAGCGATTTTGCCGCGCACGATGAGGTGCGAAACGAGACGATCGAGCGCGCAAAACGGATCGATGCCAGCCTCGCCTCGCTCACCGCACCCGTCTTTGGCGAGCCGCAGATCGCGGAACACATCGTCGCTATCCGATCGAGTTGGCGAGAGATTTCGGTTGTGCTGCCGCAGCTTTTGGAAGCGTACGCCTCCACAAACAACGAGCGGATCAGAACGATTGTCGAAACGGGGATCATTTCGCCGTTTTACGAGATTAACGCTCGGTTAGCAAAGGTACAAGAACTCACCCAAGAGCACTCAAGTAAGTTAGTTGCAGATAATCAGCGAACGCTTGGCGCAGCGCAGCTTTTTATGATCGTGGCGGGCGCTTTTGGAATGGCAATGGTTACTGTGGTAGCAACGCTTGTCGGCTTGTCGATCAACCGTTCGATCCGCGCCATTTCGCGCATTCACGAGTTTGGATCAGACCTCACAAGACGGCTTAGCGTTGATGGACGAGACGAGATTACGCTTGTGAGCGAAGATGTAAATCAATTTTTAAGCAATACGCACAAACTCGTCAGCGAAGCAAAGCAAGGCTCTGCAAGTAACGCCGCGATCGCCGATAAGCTGCTTGCCACAGCTCGTTTTATCGGCAAAAACTCCGAAGACGAGACATCTTCCGTTGGCGAAGCAGTCCGCGTCGGCGGCAACGCAAAAGAGACGCTCGACGCGCTCACCAAGCGGATTTTGGACAGCAAAACGACGCTTGCAAATGCTCACGCCTCGCTCAAAACTGCGCGAACGGAGATGGAAAATATGGGGCTTGAGGTTGGCGAAACTTCGCAAAATACCCACCAGCTTGCCGAACGCCTCGTTAAGCTCACTGGCGAAACCGATCAGGTCAAAAATGTGCTCTCGATCATTGGCGATATTGCCGATCAGACCAATCTTTTGGCGCTCAATGCGGCGATCGAAGCGGCGCGGGCGGGCGAACACGGGCGCGGTTTTGCGGTTGTGGCGGACGAGGTGCGAAAGCTCGCCGAACGGACGCAAAAGAGCCTTGCCGAGACCAATTCGACAATCAGCGTCATCACGCAATCGGTGGGCGATATGGGCGACGCGATGGAGCAAAACATTGCGCTTTCCGACAAGCTCACAAAGGTTGCTACGAGCGTTGGCGGCTCTCTCTCGCAGGCGTTAAACGGTATGGAGAGCGCGGCAAAGGTCTCCGAAGAGTCCGCTTCGCAGAGCACAAAAACCGTTGCGGATATTGAAAATCTGATCGCGCTGGTGCGGCAGATTAGCGAAAAATCCGCCGCAAATGCGACTAGCGTCAAAGAGATCGCCGACGCAAGCGAGAAGATACATACTTTGGCGACTAAGCTTGACGCGCAATTGGGTGAGTTTAAGGTGTAGGTTTTCTAAGCCTTTTTGCCGCTGCTCGCTGGTGCTTTTGCACGGGCACTGTGTCAGCTTCATTCGCGGCGTCGTTACATACCTCTTAGTATGCTGCCTAGCCGCTCATTCAGCTTCCTTGCCCCCGCACAAAATCCCTACGCGATCAACGGCAAAAAGCGATCGGTGTGCGAGCGTGTCATTCTGAACGAAGTGAAGAATCTGTGTTTGCTTTGAGATTCTTCGTCGCTTCGCTCCTCAGAATGACAACGCGGTTCTTGTCATGTTGAGCGTTAGCGAAACATCTGTGTTTGCCTTGAGATTCTTCGGCTACGCCTCAGAATGACAAAGTGGGGGGGGGAGTGCAAGGTTCAACGCTGCTTCAAATCAAGAATAGTGCGTACAAACCGATCGACAATCTTGGTGAGTGCGCGTATATCGCCGCTATTGTCGATCGTCCAAGTGGCTAAGGCGGTTTTGGTTTCGATCGGCAGTTGCGAGGCGATCATCGCTTTTGCGCGATCAACGCCCAGATTGCGACTGGCGATCAGTCTCGCTTCAGCGATCTCGCGCGGCGCATAGACAACCGCAACGAGCGAAAACGGGTATTCGCTTCGGCGTTCAAAAAACAGCGGAATATCCACAAAATAACGGCTACCGAGACTCTCTTGTTCATCGCAGCGGCGCAGGATTTCGGCGCGGATCGCGGGGTGCATAATGGTTTCAAGCGCGGCGCGATCGGCGCTGTTTGCAAAGAGGCGATCGCCAATGATCTTGCGATCGACCGTTCCAAACGCCGCTTCGATCGCCGTCAAATTCGCGTTAAAAACCTCGCGCGAGATCAGATCGGCATCAAAGACGCGAAAGCCGTGCAGCGCAAGCATAGCCGCAACGGTGCTTTTGCCGCAGCCAACGGAGCCTGTCAGGACGATGGCATTTGGGTAACGCTCTTGGTTTTGCATACGCGATCGTATTCATTGCAGCCTTTCGTGCCGACAGCCGCTTTCCTAGTCGCCGACGCAGCCCACGCATTCGCCTAAAGTTATCATAAGATATACTTGCGATTGATATAATTGTTGCTTATGATAATCTAAAGTTATATCACTAATTAGTTTTTCTTCTTGTATTACTCACAACATCATACTATTATTACCTTAACTTATACAAGGAGGTCTCCAAATGACACTAATCGCCCAAAACGGACTTGACGCGCGAAGCGATCACTCCAGGGTTCGTCTCTTGATGGCGCTTCACAACTTCCGTGCCAACGATCTGCGCTCTATCGGTCCAGTCGAACTGACGATCGAACAGTTTGAGATTGTGTGCGCTCTTTACCACTACGCAATAAAGGGGTCATAATGGTCAAGAAGATCGATTTCAAAACGCTATACACCAGCGACAGAGTTTGGCTAAAGAGCCGTTATCACTTCTCGTTTGCCGAGTACTTCGATCCAAACAATGTGAGCTATGGCGTGCTAAAGGTGCTCAACGATGACATTGTGCAGCCAAACAGCGGTTTTGGCGAGCACCCGCACAAAAATATGGAGATATTCTCCTATGTCGTCGATGGCGAGCTGACGCACGGCGATAGTTTGGGCAACCAAGAGACGCTGAGGCGCGGCGGCGTGCAGTATATGTCTGCGGCAAGCGGGATCTGGCACAGCGAGATGAACGAGCATACGGCTAAGCCCGTGCGGTTTATCCAAGTGTGGATCAAGCCAAAGAGATTCAACCTCAATCCCGAATACGATTTGCTGCACATCGACAAAAAAGAGCGCGAGGATCGGTGGCTGCATATCTTGGGCGATGAGGGTTCTAGCGCGAGGATCAACATTCGCCAAGATGCCAATATCTATGTCAGCGAGCTAGGCGCGGGCAAGGAGCTAAAAATGCCGCTTGCGAAAGAGCGCCAACTATACCTAAAGGTGATGGAGGGCAACGCGCAGCTAAACGACACACCGCTTAGGCACGGGGACGCGGCGATCGTAGAAGATGAGGATCTTCGCATACTCGCCAACAGCAACGCGCACCTGATGGCTATTGAGATGGCGCAGGCTCCTCAAACATTTTGACAGGCAGCGTCAGTGTCCGTTTGATCACGCCAAACGGATAGATGATCGTGCCTTTGACAAGATTGGTTTCTACTTTTGGATTCTCGGTCGATCCTGTGATATGAAGGATATTTTCGATCTTGTGATCGCTGCCCAAAAGTAGATAACCTACAATAGGTATTCTGCTAATTAGTCCAGAAGCGGCTTTTGCGGTTTGGACACTTGCATAAACATCAACAATATCGTTTGTAATATCGATCGTTCCCTGCGCGATAATATCGGTGTTAATACCAATCAACCGAAGCGAATTGATGTATATCTTGCCGTTATGATAGTAGATTTCGATCACGCCATTGATGATCTTAAATCCTTTAGCGTCAAAGCCCGGATTTCGCAACTGTACAAGCGACGGAATTGTGTTGATTAGAGCAATAACATTGGTAAATAGTTTCGCTCTTTCGATCGTTGTATCTTCAATATGAATGATCGCATATATATCTTCAGATTCCACTCTTCCTAACGCGCTCATATTCCATATTCCGCCGCTCATACGCACGCCGCTTAACGCTTGTACCCAGTCGCTGTTGAGCCGATTAGCATTGATGGTAATATCGCTTCCGTTTTTGATAACGCTCGCAGTTGAGTTGCCGTAACTCATTAGAAAATCATGGTGATCTCCATCGCGGTAGAGCGAAAAAGTATCGGCTAAAAAACGGTGATCTTTGTAGCGAATTGCCGATCGCTCGCCGTAGACAAATGTCGATGTGTTACGATCGTCTGCGCTACTATTGTCGGTTGCGCTAATAGAGTTACGAAGTTTGTCGGCAAAGTTCTTGAGTCCATACATATCAATTTCCAGATTTTTCACTTTAATGCTGGTGAAATTATCCCTGTTTTCTACTGTGATTTTGCGATCCATCAGTTCTGCGGTAATGTGATTTGGAGCGGTGGTAACTTGACCGTATATATCGGTGATCGGATTTAGCGTATCAAAGAAGAGCGGATCGTCTGAGACAATATGGAAATCCGACTTTGTTTCATTGCCAACTCTGTGCATACGATATGCGCCGCCACCGGTTTTTAGAAACTGTAAAATTGGCATATACGGTTTTAATTTCATCAGATCACTTATGCTAACCTGTGTGCCATTTTCATCGACCGTGATGTTGGTATCCAGATCATCAATCAAGATTTTGCCACTCGTTTTGTCCCAACTGCCGTCAATAACAAACGAGAGATCATCTGCGACAATGGCTACATTTTTTAGTAGCGCAACACCATGCAGATCTGCCTCAAGCGCGATCTGGTTTCGTTCGGCATCGATCGTGCCGCTAAAGTTTGCGCTACTGATTCCATCGATCGCAAGAGAAACGGTATTTAACCTAACCAAAGAGTTATTGACCAATAGATCAATTTCGTTAAAATCGAGCGGAACTCCGTTTAATAAAATCTTGCCATTTTCCGCGTGGGTCATGACATTGACTTTTGTATTTTCCACTGCCAAAATCGGCAGTACGATCGAGATGATCGTCCGCGTTTTACCATCGATCTGCAAAAGATCGACATTTGCTCCATATACCCCTACCAGTTTTTGTAGATGTTTGTCAAAAATCGCCTCTGTTTCGATTCCAAGATAGAGCGTCTGATCGCCGTAGGTGTATAGATCGGTAATCACCGTCAATACCGCCGCGCTCTGCCCTTCGTAAAACGCCTCGTTTGCCGAGATTTTGATCGCACTGTTTTCGATCGTAACAAACACATTATCAGAGCTTGCCGACGGCAGCTCGTCATCAAACTCAATATCAACGCCAAAAGCGTGCGCGTTTAGATACATAGACTCAAAAATTGGCATCCGCTCTTGAAGATCGATATCTAGCTTAAACCGTTCCGCCTCATAATAGTCCGCTTTGGCATATCCGTAAATCCACTTCTGTACCTCTCCGGGTATGGGTATGACTTTTGAAAGCGCTTCAAGCGAGCTGCTCTTTGCGTTGGTTACCTCAACGCTAAGCAGCGTTGTATTGCTGTCAATCCTAACCTTTCCCGCAATACCTAGTACATCTGCTTGTCCGATAAAGTGTCCGTTTTTGGCGACAAGATCGAGCGCAAGATCGCCGCTAAAATCACCTGTGATTTCCGCTATGCGAAAACTGTTCTTGCCAACTTTGACATTCGCTTTGCCAAGTTCCGAAGTCGCGCTGAGCGATCCGTCAATGTATTTTGAAGCGTAGCTAAGTTCCAAAAAAAATCGTTCGCCGATCGGTTCAAAATAACCACCTCCTCTTGCCGTTAGATTGTACTCGTCTATGCTAAGCTCTTTGATCACATACGAAATGCCGCTTCCCTGAATCCAGCCTAAGTTTAACTCTGCAATACCTAGATCGTGTGAGATTCTAAACTTCTCGTCTTTGTATAAAATGCTGACATATCCGTAGTCGGTGCTAAGCTGTTTGATCTCTAGCTCTTCGATCGCAAATAGCGCAAAAAATCCAAGCCGAACCTGACGCATTAACTCTCGCGGATTGACGCTCGCGTTTGCGCCATTGCTGTTGATTGTAATTTCGTCAATCGCGATCTTTGCTCTAGGGCGCAGGCTAAACGAAACGCCGCTAAGTTCGGCTTCTTTCAACGCTAGTCTGTCAAAATGCACACCATAAACAGCGACAGCCGCAAGAAGGAACAACGCCAAAATGAAGAGCGCAAAAATTGCCATAATGGTTTTGAAGCTAACGACAAATACGGTTTTAATCACTACTGTTTTGCTCTCGATTTTCCTCTCACAACGGCTTACGCACGAGCGTTTTGTCTCGGTTGATGAGGGGGCTTTGCGCCACATTGTAACACAGCTTAAAAGTAGCGGCGTTGATCTGGGCGAAGCGGACATTCGGCTTATCTCGCTATTTGGCTTGGCAAAAAGCGGCACGATCGATTTTGAGAGGGCAAACTCCACGCGCCTAGACTTCTACGCCTCGCTCCTGCGCGGCAAATCGGCGTTTGACGAAATCCGCCTGCTGCCGGGCGAAACAACGGCAGTTGCGCTCCGTGAAATCGCCGAAAAGCTGGGGCTTGATGCCAACAAACTCTACGCGCTCTACCTCCACTACGCGCCATACCCCGAAGGCGTGCTGATCCCCGAAACCTACCAGATCATCAAAAACACAAAAGAAGAGGCGTTGATCGAACTCTTGGTTACTCGCGCTTTGAAGGTTCATCGCTCGCGCGCGATCGAAGCGTTTGGCGAATACAACGAGAAAAAATGGTTTGTCGTCGTTACCAAAGCGTCGATCGTGCAAAAAGAGGCGGCGAATGCCAAAGAGATGCCGCTAGTCGCCAGCGTGATCGAAAACCGCCTTGCCAAACGAATGCGCTTGCAGATGGACGGTACGCTCAACTACGGTGAGTTTTCGCACCAGCGGGTTACGCCTGAACGGATCAGAACCGACTTCAGCCCGTTTAACACCTACAAATACAGCGGTCTGCCGCCGTTTCCGGTTGCGTTGCCAAGCAGCGAGGCGATCGCCGCGGCGGTCAATCCGATCAAAAGCGACTACCTCTACTTTGTGCGCGGCGCGGACGGCAAACACAACTTTACGGACAGCTACAACGAGCATTTGAACAACATTGGACAGGTCAAAAAGCCGTAATGCGCTCTATGCCATAATCCGCGATATTTTTAAGGAGTCACATTGAATCGCGGCAAGATCGTCTCCATTATCGGTGCGGGCAATGTCGGCTCAACAGTCGCCTACTCACTCGCAATGCAAGGCACGGTACACGAGATCGTTCTGCGCGACTCCAAACCCGACATCGCTTGGGGCAAGGCGCTGGATATGTCGCAGGCGGCGGCGGTTATTCGCGGACACACAAAGGTGCGCGTCGCCGAAACTGCCAGCGATCTCGCCGATAGCGACATTGTTGTCATCACCGCAGGAAGTCCGCGAAAACCGGGTATGAGCCGCGACGATCTGCTGCTGATCAACGCCGAAACAGTGCGATCGGTCTCACGAGACATCTACAAAAACTGTCCAAACGCGATCGTGATTGTCGTAACCAATCCGCTCGATGCCATGACCTATGTTGCGCTGCGATCGACGGGGTTTGACAAGCGGCAGGTTCTTGGAATGGCGGGGCTTTTGGATTCAGGACGAATGGCGAGCTTTATCTACGAAAAACTGGGCTACGGATCGGGGCAGATCCGCGCAACCGTGCTTGGCGGACACGGCGACAAGATGGTTCCGCTGCACCGCTACTCCACCGTTTCGGGCGTGCCGATTACCGATCTGCTTTCGGGCACGCAGATCGATGATATTGTCGATCGCACCAAAAACGCAGGCGCGGAGATCGTGGGCTATTTGCAGAGCGGATCGGCGTATTACGCCCCCGCAGTCGCAACAGCGATGATGTGCGAGACGATCCTGCGCAACGCGCGGCAGATCTACCCCTGTGCGGTGATGTTGGAGGGCGAGTACGGCTACAACGATGTGGTTACGGGCGTTCCTGTCGTCTTGGGCGCAAACGGCGTAGAGAAGGTGATCGAAGTAACGCTAAGCGATGAGGAGCGAACGCTTTTCGCACAGTCCGTCGGCTCAGTCAAACTCCTGATCGACACGCTGAGCGATCGCAGATTTTTCGGCAACGACTAAACCAACCGCAGAATCTACTCCCATTGTTATTCGGCAGGGCAATGTCATTCTGAGCCGAAGGCGAAGAATCTACGCAAATAGAGATGTTTCGGCTTCGCCTCAGTATGACAGGAACAATGTCATTCTGAGCAATCCCTCGCGATAGTAGCGAGGGACGGACGAAGAATCTACGCAAACGCAGATGTTTCGTCGCTTTGCTCCTCAGAATGACAAGTTTTTAATCCCAATCGTTTCATAATGCGTTTAGTTCCAACCATCAAAAGGATCACCAATGCAAATGACACAATTTAGACAGATCGCGGGCGGAACTCAATCTTCTCTCTCTCTCTCTCGGTGCGATAGCTAACTGGAGCAAGCTCCAGCTTCGCCGCATACTGGGAGTTACCACTCCCAAACCCTCCGCTCTCGGTGCGCTCCTACTAGCGTTTATTAGCTTTACAGGTTGCGATCTCTATGGCGGTGGCGGATTAGGTGGCGACATAAACAGATCGGACGAAAACGACACAATACCTCTACCCACAACCTACACCGTATCGTTTAACGGCAACGGCGCAAGCACAGTCAGCACACCCGCAACCATAAGCGGCATAATCAACGGAGCAACAATAAACGCCCCCGCCGCCAATCCCGAATGGGACACCACCCCGACAGCAAATGTCTTTCTAGGCTGGTATGACACTACCTTAACAACCAAATACAACTTCCCCCTTACGATCACCTCCAATATCACACTCTACGCCAAATGGAAGTACACCGCCGCTGATGTGGCAGCCAATGCAGAGGATTTCCCAGGCATAGCGGCTTCCACTATTATCACGAAAACTATCAGCAGCACAAGCGACTTAGTCTACGCCAAAAGCGCAATACAAGCAGCACCAGCAGGCAACTATATACTTAATATCACAGACACAATCGCCATTGGGAACACAGAGGCAAACATAATACCTGCGGCAGACACCAATATCTCTCTGCGCGGCGGCGGCACGATCCATAAATCATCAGGTGCGGGCTCCCCTTTATTCGACCTTGCTAATTCAGGCAGCAAGCTAATACTGCGCGACGCTACGCTTAAAGGACACAGCGGCAACAATCAATCGCTGGTGAAAGTGAGCACGGAGTTTGTGATGATCGGTGGAGAGATCAGCGGCAATAATAGTGAAAGCAACAGCGGCGCCGGTGTGGCAGTCCTAGGCGGGACATTCACTATGGGCGATGGGACGATCAAAGACAATAATACCACGCTGGGTGGTGGCGGGCTATACATCGGTCTGGGTGGCAGATTTACCATGAACGGCGGCGAAATTGTGGACAATACCGCATGGGACGGTAGCACCACTGGCACCGGAGGGGGCATACAAATTCAGGATGGTACTAGTGTTGCTACCATAAAAAACGGACTTATCGCCAGAAATGCAGCAAAGGGCACAACCGATGACGGCGGCGGGGGCATAATGATCTATGGCGGTTCTCTTACTTACGAGGGCGGCACCATAGCGGACAACACGACCGACTCAACCTCCTCATCAGGTAGTTATAACCTTCGCAGTACGGGTGGTACTTTCATCGACTCAACCGGATTGTTACCGAGCGGGAGCGGTGGCTTTATATATTAGACAGAGGGACAATTCTGAGCAACACCTCGCGGTAGTAGCGAGGGTTGGTGAAGAGTCTAGGCAAACACAGATGTTTCGTCGCTTTGCTCCTCAACATGACAAGAGAGAGATACTTCGGCTTCGCCTCAGTATGACGGAAACAATGTCATTCTGAAGTTGCTTCCCAGACTGGGAAGCAGGCGGCTGTGATATTTTGAAATATGGTGAATACTTTTGTGATGATTTCTTGGTATGATTTAGGTATTGAAAACGAGGTGAAGTATGCCTACCGCAAACACATATACACTTGTCGGCGAGCGAACAGCGCGGCTTGAGAGCGATGCGGCGATCATCAAAAAAGAGATCGTCAAAGCGAAGGCGGAGACGAACGCGCGCTTTGACGCGGTAGAGGAGCGGATCGACAAAGTAGAGGGTAGGCTAACCGAACGGATCGAGGCGAATGCGCGAATAATGGCGCACGGCTTGCGAGACACAAACGCGAAGATCGATAGCGTCAAGGAAGAGCTAGGCGCGAAGATCGATGGCGTAAATGGTCGAATAGACGCGCTGGACACAAAGATCGATGGCGTGAGGGATGGGTTGAACGCGAAGATCGACGGCGTGAGAGATGGGTTGAACGGTCGTATGGACGCGCTGGACGCGAAGATCGATGCGCTAGACGCGAAGTTTGATGGCAAATTCAGTGATCTGCATGCGTTGATTCTCAAAGTCCTGGAAAACCAGTCTCGCTAGGAGAGCGGTTTTATGCGCGGCGTTGCGTGGGTGTGTGCAGGGCGAATAGTCCGCGTTTTTCGTTTAATCATAGGTTGGGTACAATCCGCGCTCCAAAAAACATATTGCGTCCATAGCTCAAAGGATAGAGCGTCGGTTTGCGGGGCCGGAGGTTGCAGGTTCGAGTCCTGCTGGGCGCACCAGACTTTGTGCAACAAAACAATCATTGACTACATTCATATACAGATTCTTCGATCGCTACGCTCCCTCAGAATGACAGAGAGACGAGATTCTTCAGCTTCGCTTCAGAATGACAGGAGGATATGTCGTAATGACAAGGCGGTTGCGCCGCAGTAATGACAGATGGCTAAGGCATCAGCGGCGTCAGCAAAGGGACACTACTACCATTGACAACGGGCGCTGGCGGAGCGCTTCCCGTTGCCGAGACGATCGCCTTGCGCGGATCGTACGAAGTTTCGTCCTCCCCGCCCGCGCCTGCGCCCTCCTTGCTACCAGCGGCAAAGTACTCGTCCCAGCACTCACCGTTCCAGTAGTTTAGGCAGTCGCCTACCTCCGTCGTCTCACTCTGCGCAGGAGGTCGTGCCGCGCCGCCGCCGTATGAATAGCCTTGATCTTCGACTTGACAACCGCACGCAAGCAACCCAAGCACAACTAGCGGTGCGAAATTCAAAGCTCTCATAGCAGCTCCTTATGCGCTCTTGCGCGTTCGTTTCGCAAAGCCCAGCTTGGCAATGCGGTAGTAGATAGTCGATTCTGGCACGACAACCGCGTGGCGCTCTTTGATGTAATCTTGCATCTGATAGACCGACCAGTCGTGTCGATCGCGCTCCAAGACGCGAATGAGTTCCATAAAGATTTCGCCGTCATACTTCGGATTGCCCTCTTTGCGACCCGCTTTTTTGGGACGCAGCAGATCGGTGCCACCCTGATTGAACAGCCGCAGGCATTTCGTAACCGTTTCACGATTGACGATCAGCGCCGCAGCAACCGCTTGCAGGCTCAACGCAGGCTCGCTTAGGAGCTTTTCGATGATCATCAGCCGAAGTCTAAAACCCGAATCGGCTGTGTTCTTGATGGTGCGACGGATAACGCTAACCGGAATATCCTTCCTAATTGTTGCTACTCTACTCAATCTCTCCTCCTTGTTTTGAGGGTAGATAAACAAAAACCGTTCCAAAACTGCTTAGCGGCGGTTTGATAAAATCGCGGCAACTTTCGCAAAAGGTATCCGTTGGAAATCGTGCTGCACAATCTCAACATTGAACGAGCCGTGCTGAGTTCGATCTTCTTTGAACCCTCCTCGTTCGACGATATTTCCGCCGTACTCACGCACAACGATTTTTTCTTGGCGGCACATCAGGCGATCTTTCGCGCAATGAACACGCTTGCGGCAAACAAAGCGCCGATCGACGAGGAGTTTATGCGCAAGCAACTCGCGATCGACAAACGACTTGACGACGAGGTTTTGCTGGATATTTTTGCAACCAACCCGCTCTCCAACACCAGCGCTTATGCCGCCGAGATCAAAGAGCTTGCAAACAAGCGCGGTCTGGTTGAGCTGACGACCGAGATCAAAAAGGTGATTTTTGACGAGCAGTTAGGCGCGATTGAGTCGCTCGATCGCGTTCAGCAGCGGCTCTTTGATATGGGCACGAAGGCAAGCAGCAACCAGTTTCGTGAGGCGGAAGAGATCGTGCGCTCAACGCTTGCGCGGATCGAAGCGAACAAGGCGCGGGGCAACAAGCTCGTCATTGGACTTGACACCGGTTTTCACGAGCTAAACAAGAAGACAAGCGGGTTTAACGATGGCGATATGATTGTCATTGCGGCGCGTCCGAGTATGGGAAAAACGGCGTTTGCGCTCAATTTGGCGGCGAATGTACTCAATAACACAAATAACGGCGTTGCGATCTTTAGCCTTGAAATGCCCGCCGAAGATCTAATGCTTCGTATGCTGTCGTCAAAAACCAGCGTGCCAATGCAGCGCATAAAACTGGGCGATATGAGCGATGATGAGTGGTCAAGAGTTGCGGGCGCGGCGGATTTTTATTCAAAGAGTAAGCTCTTTGTCGAAGATGGAGGAATGCTCACGATCCCCCGCCTGCGAAGCGAATTAAGACGGCTAAAAATGCAAAACGAAGAGATCAAGCTTGCGATCATCGACTATTTGCAGTTAATGACTGGCACAAACAACAAAGAACGACATCAAGAAATTAGCGATATTTCACGCGGACTCAAGATGTTAGCGCGCGAACTAAAGATCCCGATTATTGCGTTAAGCCAGCTCAATCGCGGACTGGAAAGCCGTGATGATAAAGAGCCGAAACTCGCGGACATTCGTGAATCTGGTTCGATCGAACAAGACGCGGATATTGTGATGTTTGTTCACCGCGAAGATGTCTATACGGCAAAAGAGGAAAAAGAGAAGAAAAAGAAAGCAGAAAAAGAGGGCAAAACCTATCAGTCTGATTTTAAGGAAAAAGCGGAAGAAAACGCGGAGATCATCATTGCAAAAAATCGAAATGGCGAAACGGGCAAGGTGAAACTGATCTTCCAAAAAGCATTTACGCGATTTATTGACACAGAGAGAGCCGATCGCGGCGTGGTAACACACCAGTATCACGACACGGTTGTCAATGTGATTGAAATGCCAAAAATCTAAACGAGTGTGCAGCCGCTAGAACTATTTTCATCGCGTAAAGAGTGGGCGATCTTTTTCGTTGTTTGCGCGGCGATCTTTTGCGTGAATATCGCGCTAAGCTATCGATCGTACTGCGATCTTGTCGAACGAAAGTTTTATGACGCCGAAGCGGTCGTCATCTCGCAAAATCTCAAGATCAACAAACACAATAAACCATACTGGGTTCTGCGCCTAAAAAGCGATAAACTCGGCAGTTTCTACACCACCACAAACGAAGATATTAAACCGATCACAGGGCGCGATCTGCGGCTTGTTTTGATCACCGATAAGATCGAGTTTATCGATTTTCTGCGCGGCTTTTACGCGCCAAGTTTTCACATTGCGTTAAAACCCACCGTTGATCAAAGCGGTGAATATGCCGCGCCTTTATACGATATTTTTGTCAGTTTCTTAGCCGATCAACACAGTAATCCGATGATGCAAGAGCTATTTCCCGCGCTTTTTCTTGCTGCGCCGCAGAGCAAAGAGCTTCGCAACAGCGTTGTGAAATATGCCGCCGCACATCTGATCGCGCTAAGTGGATTTCACCTTAGTATTTTAACGGTTGTTTTGGGCGTGCTACTTGGTTTGCCATATCGTTTTTTTCAACAGCGATTTTTTCCGTATAGAAACGGGTATATCGATCTTGGAATCATAACGCTGATTATACTCGGCTGGTATCTCGTTTTTACGGGTATTGTTCCATCGCTTTTGCGCGCTTACGCAATGCTGGTTTTTGGTATGTTTCTCGTTTTTAGACACATTGCGCTTATTAGTTTTCAAACACTTGCGATCGTCTCAATTGTACTGATCTCATTTGATCCAAGCCTACTCTTTTCGATCGGATTTATCTTGAGCGTTTCGGGCGTATATTTCATCTTTCTATATCTGCACCATTTCAAAAATCGTCCAAAAATTGAGACAGCGATCGGACTTAGTGTCTATGTTTTTACCGCAATGCTTCCGATCGTGCATTACTACTTTGCTCCAAGCGCATATTCTCAACTGATCAGTCCAATTTTAACGCTGATCTATGCGCCATTTTTTATCATTGAACTGGCTCTACACTTGGCAATATTTGGCGATCTGCTCGATCCTTTTTTGATCGCGGCGATCGAATGGCAAACAAAGGAGTGGAACTTTACCGTTCCTATCTGGATCGCTCTTCCATATGTCGCCCTTTCAATCGCGGCAATTTTTCACCGCTATATTCACTATCTATTTATGCTCGTTCTCATCGGCTGGCTGCTGGTTCAATATCTGTTCTATCCGTGGCTTTATTAGTTTCGTGAGTTCTATTTTTCCCATTCCATTGACATGCGTCGCATCACTCATTAGATCATCGCGGTCTGCAAATAGCGCGTGATAATCCCAAAACTCTATGCCGTACTGTGAGATTAAACGATCTGTTAATGCATCAAACTTCTGATAATACTCTTGCGGAAATAGCTTTAAGAAATCGCCCGCAAACGGATAGCCGATCAAGACAACCGTTATATTGTTGTCCTGTGCAAGACGGATTGTTTTCTCGTACCACTCGACAAGTTGCTCGACAATGTACTGATCCTGCGTATATCCAAAACTAGAAAGCTTAATGCGTTTTTCTGCCGTAAAACGATCAAATCTAGTCATATTATCGCTAAATGACCGCGAGGGAGTATGCCCTTGTAGATAACTGATAAAATGGCTGATTGTTGCGATGCCATGGATCACACATTGAGACGGCAGAAAACAGCCTTTTTTACCTTGTTTATAGTCGCCAAGCGTTCGCGAAACGGGTTCATCAATCATATATTGGTTATGCGAATAACTTTTTCTTGGATCGGCGTAGCCAAATGTGAAGTTATGATAATCAAACTCTAGGAGCAAAACTTCTATGTCGTTATTGGCAATTAAATGTTTTGTTTTGAAATAATGTGTTACTGCGTTATCGCCTGCTTGCCCGTAGTTTAATATATCAGGATCATTGTCGGCAAAACCGTTGCCCGTATGCGATGTGCCAAGTGCTACAACTCTGATATTCTCATTTCCCACTTCCAGCAGATATTCATTACTGACAGAAATCAGGTTAGGCATTAACATTTTATATGCAAATATCTCTAAAATAGTAGCGATCGTTGCTACAATAACAAAAAGTGCAGATATAAATATAATCACAAACCGTTTATGGCTAGTTTTTCGCTTAAAAATTAAAGTATATAAACTCACTGGTATCTCCATAATATAAACTTAACATCAAAGAGGATATAGCAACTAAAAGCAGCAATGCAAAGGTAAAGATATTCGGCGAAAGCCTATTTTTGAGTTCAATGCTATTTCTAGCACAAAAAGCTATGCCGATCGCTAACGCAAAGATCAATATTCTTTTAGATGTAATCGGGAAATCTCCTCCGATTTCACCCATAAACATACCGCTCAGAACATTCATTGCACTGTGCATATCTTTTGCCCTGAAAAATATCCAAGCGATATTGACAAAATTGAATGTAATAAACCAGCCCAAAATTGCATTCATCTTAAATCCACGATCGTGCCAAAAGCGATGAACAACGATCGCCACGCCGTGCAGTGCGCCCCAGATCACAAATCCCCAGCCCGCTCCGTGCCAAATACCACCAAGCAAGAAAACGATAAATAGGTTGATATATAGCCTTGTTTTGCTGCAGCGGTTTCCGCCAAGAGGAATATATAGATAATCACGCAAAAACCGTGAAAGAGTTATATGCCAGCGATGCCAAAAATCTTGGATATTGATCGCTTTATATGGCGAATTAAAGTTGATCGGCAATTTGATATTAAATAGCAAAGCCGCGCCGATCGCCATATCGCAATAACCGCTAAAATCGTAATATAATTGAAAGGTATAACACAGGCTTGTCGCCCACGCTTCGATCATTGTTAGCGTGATCGCCACATCAAAGCCGTGCGTTGCGCTAAGCGCCAAAGTATCTGCGATCACAACCTTCTTAAATAGTCCGATCGTAAAGATAAAAACTCCTGCGGCGATATTGCGATAATTAACGATGAGATTTTTCTTCGACACAAACTGCGGCATCATCTCTTTGTGATGGACGATCGGTCCTGCGATTAGTTGCGGGAAAAAGACTACAAATAGCGCGTATGTTATGAAATCGTACGACGCTTTTTCGCGGTAAGTATCGACCAAAAACGCAATTTGCTGAAAGGTGAAAAAGCTGATCGCTAACGGCAAAACAATATGTGGCAACGGAACAGAAGCGCCAAAAATACCATTAAAATTATCTAGAAAAAAATCGGTGTATTTGAAGTAGCCCAACATACCCAGATTGAAAGCTACGCCGATCGCTAAAACCAGCTTCTTGTTTGAAATTAACGGCGCAGCCGTTTCTCTCTCTCTCTCTCTCTCTCTCTCTCTCTCTCTCTCGCGAAATGCGAAAAGTATCGCCCGAAAGCGTAGTTGATCGTCATACTAAATAGGATTAGCGGTAGGTAGATGACGCTGTAATAGGCATAGAAAAACAGGCTACCAGCGACAAGATAGCCGCGAGCCGCCAGAGTTAGCCGCTTGGCGTTGAGCAAAAAATAGCCGAAAAACATCACGGGCAGAAAGAGAAAGATAAACTCCGGCGAGTTAAACAGCACGATCGCGTCCTAAAAAGTTTGTCGCGTATAATACTCAAATGACTTTACTTGGACACAACGGGGCTGGCAAGAGCACGCTTATCGGCTACCTACTTGGCTTTTACAACAGTTTGGATCAACATCCTTTTTTGCCGCACTACGCCGAGCATATCGCACCTCTCGATCGGCACGGAGTCGGCTACGCGCCTGAAGCGGCGTGGCTGGACGACAACTCGTCGGGGCTTGACTATCTGCGGCTAATGGCGGGTCTGCGAGGCGTCAAGCAGTTTGACGCGGGCGAGCTTTTTGCCTCCGTCGGCTTGCAGGCTGACCCCAAAAAGCCCATCAAAACCTACTCAAAAGGTATGAAACAGCGGCTTTTGCTCTCGATCGCACTTCTTGGCAACCCAAAAACGCTCGTGCTTGACGAACCCACTAGCGGACTTGATCCCTTCGGTCGTGAGGAGATCGAAGCGTTGCTGTTTGATCTGGTCAAAAAACACGAACTCATCTTGTGTACGCACTCGCTTGAACTTGCGTTTAGTCTAGGGATCGAAACTTGGATTTTGCGCGAAGGCGAGATCGCGCTGCGACAAACTTTCACCAATTTAGACGAACTAAAAGATGCTTTTTTTGCCCACCGTCCCAAGCGAATTGACTAATGCATTTTTACGCCGCCGCGCTGGTTGGTTTCAAACTAGCGCCGCTCGTTTATTCTAGCAGTGATCCGATTGCGATCGGCGTAAAAGTAACTGTTCCTTTGGCGAAAAAACCGCGTAGTGCGATCGTACTTAGCGAGGTTGAAAAACCACCGTTTAACTGCGAGAGCGCGATCGAAGTTTCGGACGAAATGCTGGATCGCCCCTATCTCGAAACGGCAAAGTTTCTGGCAAAGTACTTTGTCTGTGAAATAGGTGAGGTTTTTACACAGTTTATCGCCGCAAAAAAAACAGAACTCTTGCCGATCGCCATCAGCACAAAGATCACACTATCTAGTCGTCAAAACGAGGCGTTAAACTTTATCGATCAAAACCCCGTAACGCTGCTTTTTGGCGATACGGGCAGCGGCAAAAGTGAAATCTATATGAAACTTTTTGAGCGCGTGTTAAACGAGAATAAAACTGCACTCTTTTTGATGCCCGAAATTAGCCTAACGCCACAGATCGAAAAGCGGCTGAAAGCCGAATTTGGCGATCTCGTTTCGATCTGGCACTCAAAGATCACGCCGACGAAAAAAACGGCTGTTTTAGAGCAGATCGCAAACGGAAAAACCCGCATTGTCGCAGGCGCGAGAAGCGCGTTATTTCTACCAATGCCAAACTTGGGCGCGATTGTGATCGACGAGGAGCACGACGATAGTTACAAGAGCCAAAACAGCCCGCGTATCAACGCCCGCGACGCAGCGATCGTGCTGGCAAAAAACCTCGCAATCCCTGTCGTACTCGGCAGCGCGACCCCAACGCCAACGAGCTACAAACGCTTCCCCCACTTTCGTCTTCGCGGCGGATTTTTTGACGAGGCGGGGCGCGAAACGCGGTTTGTGCCAAGCGGCGGCGATGAACTCACGATCGAAGCGATGAGCGCGATCGCCCAAACGCTGGAGCGCAAAAAACAGGCGATCGTCTTTCTGCCAACCCGCGCGAACTTCAAATACCTCATCTGCGCGAAGTGCGGAAAAACCGTCGAATGCCCGTTTTGCGAGGTTGGAATGAGCCTGCACACACACAAACGAGCGCTCGTCTGCCACTACTGCAACACCCATTTGAGCGTTCCCGAAACCTGTCCGCACTGCCAATCGACAATGCTCCGAGCAGAGCGGCACGGAACGGCGGAGATCGCACAGCGGTTGCAAAACGAGCTACCGCACGCCCGCGTAGCGCAGTTCGATCGCGACACGATCAAGACCGATCGCGCTCTACGGCAGGTTTTGGAGCGGTTTAACAACCACGAGATCGACATTCTTGTCGGTACGCAGATGCTCTCAAAAGGGCACGATTACCACGAAGTGGAGCTGGCGATCGTGCTTGGATTGGATAGACTTCTGGCGGCAAGCGACTACCGAGCTAAAGAGCGGGCGCTAACTTTGCTCATTCAACTTTCGGGCAGAGCGGGCAGAAAAAGCCACGCGCTGGTGATCGCGCAGACGCTGAACCGCGCCGCGTTTTTGCCATATTTGGACGATTACGAACTGTTTTTGCAGGAGGAGATCGCCGCGCGAAAGGAGTTATACCCGCCCGCGAGACGGCTTCTGCGCCTTGTATTTGCCCACAATCGGCGCGAAAAAGCGGAGGCGGCGCTAAAACTAACGATTGACCTGTTACAATCATTAAATGATGTTGAGGTTGTGGGTTTTGGTGATTGTCCGATCGGGCGCGTTAAGATGAGGTATCGGCTATTTGTCCTGATACGAAGCGTCAATGCGTGGAGCTTGATCGACGCTGCGCGGCGGGTTGATTGCCCGTTTGTGGAGATCGAGATCGATCCCCTAAGTTTCACATAAGAAAAAGCGATGGAACTAACTAAAGACGAAACGCTGGAAATTATCTTTCAATGTGTGGCAAAGATTGCGCACGAGCGCAACTTCGATCGCCTGCTTGACCTGATCGCCGAGATGGGCGCACGGCTGATCGTCTGCGATCGCTGCTCAATCTGGTTAATCGATCGCCAAACTGGGGAACTTTGGACAAAGGTTGCGCAAGGCGTTGATCGCCTGCGAATGCCCTATGGCAGAGGGATTGTGGGCGAAGCTGTAGAGTCGGGAAATATCACGGTGATCAACTCGCCATACGACGATCCGCGCTTTAACCGCAAGATCGATGTGGCGACAGGCTACAAAACCAATTCGATTCTGGTCATTCCGATGTTGGGTATCAACGGAACGGTGATCGGCGCGTTTCAGGCGATCAACAAGTTCGGCGACGAGGGATTTACCTCAAACGATGTCAAACACCTCCAGCTTGCCGTAACTTTCAGCGCGAAGATCCTCGATGCCGAAGACCTTTTGCACACCGCAAGCAGTATGCGCGCCGAGCAGCAAAGCGCGGCGAAAAAACAGCGAAGCATTATTTTTAACGAGTTCAAAAACGACAAAGCGCTTGAGATCATCACCTTTTCGCAGGGGCTGGACATTCTCAGCGGCGACACATACGCGCTGTACAAAACGAGCGATGGCGGTGCGCTGATCTACTGTGTCGATGGCATGGGACACGGGATTTTGCCTTCGCTAACCAGCTTTTCAGTCGCCGCGACGATCAAGCAGTTTATCCACAAAAGCAACACGCTAACCGAGCTTTCGCTTGAACTTTTGGAGAACTTGCACGCGGTTTTGGGCGAGGAGGAGCAGATTTCTTGCGCCTTTTTCTGGCTCTCGCCCGATCGCAAATGGATCGACTACTTTGTCGCCGGTTTTTATCCGCCGCTGGTGCAGGACGGCGATGATGTCATTGAGATACCGTCCAACAATCCGCCGATTATGAACTTCACTCAAAACATCGCGGTTGGACGACTTGCGCTCACCGCGTTTAGCAAACTCCTTATCTACACCGATGGGCTGGTTGAAGATACGATGTTTGAGTTCAGGCGCAACCAAGTGCCGACCCTGCTTGAACCCGCCGTGCTTCATCACATCTGCGAAGAGATCAAGAGCGGACAGATGGACGATGATGTAACGATCGTCTATTTCGCGGTCAAATAGTAACTCGCCGCCGTGTGTCCCATCACGGTGAAATCCATTCGTACCGTTTCGTTCGCGTCCTTCGGCTCACGCGAGCTGATCGAGTGCGTGCCGCCCTCGCCGATGTTGTAAAACTTCAGCCGCACCTGCAAACCGTTGTTGTCGCTTTCGACTTGGTTGATTCCAAGCGATCGCAGTCTGTCGGCAAGCTCGGCGGTAAAGTGGTGTTCGTATGCAAAATGTTTGCCCGATGGCGTAAGAAAAAAGTACAGCGGCATATGAAAAAATGTCAGCCCAACGACGACAAGAAGCGACGAGAGTATCGCGCCTGCCAAGATCGTCTGCCCTTTTCTAAACTGCGGCAGCCGCACGCGCCACGAGTTCATAAAGGCGCGGATCATCAGCGGAATGGCGATCGCAGCGTATGCG
Source organism: Campylobacterota bacterium (assembly GCA_025997415.1). Lineage (GTDB taxonomy): Bacteria > Campylobacterota > Campylobacteria > Campylobacterales > SZUA-545 > JAIRKM01. The sequence goes on along the minus strand of BNUO01000012.1, from coordinate 483 downwards.
GCGTACTCTTCGATCGGCAGATTTTGACGCAGACTAAGCAGAATCGAAAGCACAAACGCAGTCGTTGCTACGAACCACAAAAGCGGAATCTTCTGCGTACTGCGAAACGGATACCAGTAGATCGCGTAGATAAAATAAAACAGAACTAACGGCGAAAAGATCGCACCATAAAGCCCGAAAATATCGAGAAAATAACCGCTTGGGTGTCCGCTGACATCAAAACCGTGTAATGCAATGTTAATCGTAGCGATCGCGGATAATAGCAGACAGATCGCAAGCCGTTTTTGGACAAATTCGTAGATGATCGCGCTCAAGATCAGCGCACTAAAAGCGTTGTCGATCAGAGCCAAAATTGCAAGCAAAACATAACCTACATAACGGTTCTTTTCGTAGCAGATAATAAACAGCAGTGCGGCAAACATAACAAATGACGCAGTATTGACCAGCAACGCGGCGCTATTAACGCCCGGAAGCAGCGCAAAA
>BNUO01000011.1 GCA_025997415.1 Campylobacterota bacterium | reverse complement strand
ATTTGGCAACCGCTTTGATCAGCGCCAGCAAAGAGAAGTTTGTGATCAAGCATGGTCATATCGACTCACAAGCGGTAGATGCAGATCATATCGATGCACTTTCCAAGTTGGCTTCCAAAGAGCAACTCATCGGAATGCTGCTATCTGTATGGACAGCTCCACTACGCGGTTTGGTTACGGGTCTGGACAATCTGTCAAAAAAACTGGCTGCGTAAGCGCCACTACGAAATATAGAGAGGAAAAGAATGGCTATTACCAAAGAAGAGTTGCTTGAGCATATCGGCAAACTAACCGTGTTGGAGCTTAACGATCTCGTTAAGGCATTTGAGGAGAAGTTCGGCGTTAGCGCTACTCCTACCGTTGTTGCGGCTGCCGGCGGCGCTGCTGTGGCTGAAGCTGTCGAAGAGAAGACGGAGTTCACCGTTCATCTCAAAGCGGCGGGCGAAAAGAAGATCAATGTGATCAAGGTTGTGCGCGAAGTAACCGGTCTTGGACTCAAAGAGGCAAAAGACCTCGTAGAAGGCGCGCCTGCCAATGTCAAAGAACACGCTCCCAAAGCAGAGGCTGAAGAGATCAAGAAAAAACTTGAAGAAGCCGGCGCTCAAGTAGAGCTTAAATAGTTTCACGCGGCTTGTCCGCAAAGTTTCAGATTTCAGCGAGTTTCAGACTTGGGCGGTGCGAAGCCGCCCCTCTCCCTTTGTGCGTATCGATTGTGCGCATTTAACCGTTTTTGAACCTTTCATCTCTCTAAAACGAGGTAGCACAATGTTAAACAGTCTTAAATCTGGCAAGCGCCTACGGGTCGATTTTTCACGAATCCCTCAGGTTTTGCCCATTCCAAATCTGTTGCAACTGCAACAAAACAGCTATGACGAATTCTTGATGATCGAGCAGGATAAGCGCGAACGAAGCGGCATTGAAAAGGTGTTTCGTTCGATTTTCCCGATCCACGATCAACACAACAACATTACGCTTGAATACTTAGGCAGCGAATTTGGCAAACCCAAATACACCATTCGCGAGTCGATGGAGCGCGGGCTGACATACAGCGTGCCGCTTAAAATAAAAATCAGATTACTAGTCAATGAAAAGGACGAAAAAAGCGGAAAGATCGTCGGCGTCAAGGACATCAAAGAGCAGTCGCTCTATGTGCGCGAAATCCCGCTGATGACCGATCGCACGAGCTTTATCATCAACGGCGTTGAGCGGGTTGTCGTCAATCAGCTCCACCGCAGTCCGGGCGTGATCTTCAAAGTCGATGAGTCGGGTACGGTTTCCAACAAACAGATCTACGCTTCGCAGATTATCCCCGATCGCGGAAGCTGGCTGTACTTTGAGTACGACGCGAAAGACACGCTCTATGTACGGATCAACAAGCGGCGCAAAGTGCCTGTAACGATCCTCTTTAGCGCGCTTGGTTACAGCAAGCAAGACATTATTCGCATTTTTTACCCGCGTTTAAGCGTTACGCTTTCCAAAGGCAACTTCCTCGTGCCGTTCGATCCCGAGCTTTATAACGGACGACTGGACTATGACCTCAAAGGCAGCGACGGCGAGGTGATCGTTGCGGCTGGCAAACGGCTGACCGCCGCGAAAGCAAAGAAGCTGCGCGAAGATGGGCTGACCCATGTGATCTATCCGCCCGAAATCCTGATGGAACGCCACTTGGCAGAGCCCGTCATCGACAAAAACAGCGGCGAAGTGATCTTCGATTCGCTAACCATGATCGACGACAAGAAGCTCGAAAAACTGCTTGAACTGGGCATTGAGCAGATCACGATCGCAAACGATCACGCGCCCGGCGTTGATAAGTCGATCATCAGCGCATTCACCTTCCACAACGAGTCGCTCAAGCTGCTCAAACAGACCGAGAAGATCGACGATGAAAACGATCTCGCGGCGATCAGAATCTACAAGGTTATGCGCCCCGGCGAGCCGGTTACAAAAGAGGCGGCAAAGGTCTTTATCGATCAGCTCTTTTTTGATCCCGAACGATACGATCTAACCAAAGTTGGTCGTATGAAAATGAACCACAAACTCGATCTCAAAGTGCCGGAGTATGTAACGGTTTTGACCCCCGATGACATTATCAAAACGGTCAAATACCTCATCGGCGTCAAAAACAACAAAGGTCATATTGACGATCGCGATCACATGGGCAACAAGCGCATTCGCGCGATCGGCGAACTCTTGTCAAACGAGCTGCACCAAGGGCTTGTCAAGATGCAAAAGGCGATCCGCGACAAACTCGCAACCGTCTCAAACTACGAAGAGATGATGCCGCACGATCTGATCAATACAAAATTGATCACAACGACAATCCTCGACTTCTTCAGCACGGGGCAGCTTTCGCAGTTTATGGATCAGACCAATCCGCTCAGCGAAGTTACGCACAAACGGCGACTTTCGGCGCTGGGCGAGGGCGGGCTGATCAAAGATCGCGCGGGCTTTGAAGTGCGCGATGTACACCCGACACACTACGGCAGAATCTGTCCGATCGAAACGCCCGAAGGTCAGAACATCGGTCTGATCAACACGCTTTCGACCTACGCAAAAGTGAATGAACTCGGCTTTATCCAAGCGCCGTACAAAAAAGTTGTTGATGGCGTTGTTACGGAAGAGATTGTCGATCTAACCGCAACCCAAGAGGAGGGGCAGGTGATCACACCTGCGAGCACGCGACTCGACAAAAACGGACGGATCGTCGAAGAGCTTGTCGAAGTGCGAAAAGATGGCGAAATTATGCTTGTCGAACGGGACAAGGTCAATCTCATCGATCTCTCGCCGAAGATGGTTGTCGGCGTGGCGGCGGGGCTGATCCCGTTTTTGGAACACGATGACGCAAACCGCGCATTGATGGGTTCAAATATGCAGCGCCAAGCCGTTCCGCTCATCTGGACAGACGCGCCGATCGTAGGCACGGGTATGGAAAAGATCATCGCACGCGATGCGTGGCAGAGTATCAAGGCTAGACGCGGCGGCACGATCGAAAAGGTCGATGCAAAGAATATCTATGTTCTGGGCGAAGATGAAAACGGCGCGTTTATCGATCACTATCCGCTCCAAAAATATATGCGCACCAACCAAAACAGCAACTTCGATCAACGCCCAAATGTTAGCGCGGGCGATCGCGTTGAAACTGGCGAGATCATCGCCGATGGCTCAAATATGGACAGAGGCGAGCTGGCGCTGGGCAAAAACATCTTGGTTGCGTTTATGCCGTGGAACGGATTTAACTACGAAGACGCGATCGTGGTGAGCGAAAAACTGATCCGCGAAGACGCATTTACCAGCGTGCATATCTACGAAAAAGAGATCGAAGCGCGCGAACTCAAACACGGCGTTGAGGAGATCACCAAAGACCTGCCCAATGTCAAAGAGGAGGACACCGAACACCTTGACGCAAACGGGATTGTCAAGATTGGATCGTATGTTCATCACGGAATGATCCTCGTGGGCAAGGTTAGTCCCAAAGGCGAAGTCAAGCCAACTCCCGAAGAGCGGCTACTTCGCGCGATCTTTGGCGAAAAAGCGGGTCATGTGGTCAATAAGTCGCTCTACTGTCCCGAAAGTATGGAAGGCATTGTCATTGATGTCAAAGTCTTTACAAAAAAGGGCGTTGATCGCAACGAGGTAACCAAAGACGACTACAACAAACAAAAAGCGGAGTTTGAGCGCGAACACCACGACAAACTTCAGATGATCGATCGCGAGGAGATTTTGCGGATCAACAACTTTATCGCCAAGCAAAAGCTCGTCAGCGAAGTTACGATCGGCAAGAAAACCTACAAAGTCGGCGATAGTATCGATCGCGCCGAACTCAAGCACATCAACCGCTTCTCGCTCAAGACGCTCGTTGAGGGCTTTGACAAAAAAGTGCAGAGCGAATATGACGCGATCAAAGCGCACTTTCGCAATGAAAAAGAGCAGTTTAGAATCGACTACGAAGAAAAAGTCGCGATCCTCGATAAAGACGACATTCTGCCAAGCGGCGTTGTCAAACTGGTGAAAGTCTATATCGCCACGAAGCGCAAGCTAAAAGTCGGCGACAAAATGGCGGGACGGCACGGCAACAAAGGTATCGTCTCTACGATCGTGCCCGAACACGATATGCCATTTTTGGCGGACGGCAGAAGCATTGAGATCGTACTCAATCCGCTGGGCGTGCCGAGTCGTATGAATATCGGACAGATTTTGGAGGTGCATTTAGGGCTTGTGGGCAAACGATTGGGCGATCAGCTCGCGGATATTTTTGAAGAGAAGCAAGCCGATTACATTGCCAAACTTCGCGCGAAGATGATCGAGATCGCCGATAGCACACCGCTGAAAGTCGGCGTTGATTTCTTGGAAAAACTGAGCAATGACGATCTGCTGAACTACGCTCGTGATTGGGCAAAAGGCGTTCGCTTTGCAAGCCCGATCTTTGAAGGCGTCAGCGCGGCGGAGTTCAAAAAACTCTTTTCAATGGCAAAGATCGACAGCGACGGCAAGACCGATCTCTACGATGGACGCACGGGCGAAAAGTTTTTGGAACGGGTGAATGTGGGCTATATGTATATGCTCAAACTCCACCACCTCGTCGATGAAAAAGCCCACGCGCGATCGACTGGTCCATACTCGCTCGTAACGCAGCAGCCCGTTGGCGGTAAAGCGCTATTTGGCGGTCAGCGCTTCGGCGAAATGGAGGTCTGGGCGCTGGAGGCATACGGCGCGGCGCACACGCTTAAAGAGATGCTTACCGTTAAATCCGACGATACAGAGGGGCGCGTTCAGACATACAAGGCGATCACTCGCGGCGAGAATATGCCCGTCAGCGGTATGCCGGAAATCTTTTTTGTTCTAACCAAAGAGCTTCAGGCGCTTGGACTAGACATCAATGTGTACAAGGAGACTAGCGATGAGTAGTTTGGAAAAAATAGTGGTTCAAGCCGACGAAAAGGCAAAGGATTTTGACGCGATCCAAGTGATGATCGCAAGCCCAGAGAAGATTTTGGGCTGGAGCCACGGCGAGGTCAAAAAGCCCGAAACGATCAACTATCGAACGCTAAAGCCCGAACGAGACGGTCTGTTTTGCGCAAAGATATTCGGTCCCGTGCGCGACTACGAGTGTCTGTGCGGCAAATACAAAAAGATGCGCTACAAGGGGCTTGTCTGCGAAAAGTGCGGCGTTGAGGTTACGACGGCAAAGGTTCGCCGAAGCCGAATGGGGCATATCGAACTGGCAACGCCCGTTGCGCACATCTGGTATGTCAATTCGCTGCCAAGCCGCATAGGAACGCTACTGGGCGTAAAGATGAAAGACCTTGAACGGGTGCTCTACTACGAAGCGTACATCGTTGAAACGGCGGGCGAAGCGTGCTACGACACCAACGACAGCAAGGTGCAAAAATACGACATTCTCAACGAGGAGCAGTTTCTCAAACTCGAAGATCGCTACACGCATACAGGCTTTCACGCCGAAATGGGCGCGGAGGTGGTCAGACGGCTCTTGGAAGACCTTGACCTGCCCACGATCTACGAACAGCTTCGCGCTGATGTCAAGACGACAACAAGCGAATCAAAGCTCAAAAACATCGTGCGAAAGCTCAAGGTTGTTGAGGCGTTTCTAAACAGCGACAATCGTCCGGAGTGGATGATTATGACGATCCTGCCCGTGCTGCCGCCCGATATTCGTCCGCTCGTTGCGCTTGATGGCGGCAAATTCGCGGTCAGCGATCTAAACGATCTCTACCGCCGCGTGATCAACCGAAACAGCCGCCTAAAACGGCTGATCGAACTCGAAGCGCCGGAGATCATTATCCGCAACGAAAAGCGAATGCTCCAAGAGGCTGTCGATGCGCTTTTCGACAACGGTCGGCGCAGCAGCGCGGTCAAGGGCGCAAACAAACGAGCGCTCAAATCGCTAAGCGAGATCATCAAGGGCAAACAGGGGCGATTTCGCCAAAATCTGCTGGGCAAACGGGTGGATTTCAGCGGACGATCGGTCATCGTTGTGGGTCCTGAACTCAATATGGATCAGTGCGGGCTGCCGAAGATTATGGCGCTTGAACTCTTTAAGCCTCACCTGATGGCGCGGCTCGAAGAGAAGGGCTACGCCACAACGCTCAAACAGGCAAAGCGGCTGATCGAACAGCAGGGCAACGAGGTGTGGGAGTGTCTGCAAGAGGTTGTCGAAGGACACCCCGTGCTGCTCAACCGTGCGCCAACGCTGCACAAACTCTCGATCCAAGCGTTTCACCCCAAGCTCATTGACGGCAAGGCGATCCGCCTGCACCCGCTCGTCTGCGCGGCGTTTAACGCGGACTTTGACGGCGACCAGATGGCTGTGCATGTGCCGCTAAGCCAAGAGGCGATCGCAGAGGCGAAGATCCTTATGCTTAGCTCAATGAACATCTTGCTGCCCGCTACGGGACGCGCCGTTGCAACGCCTTCGCAGGATATGGTTCTGGGTCTGTACTACATTTCGATGGAAAAGCAGGGTGTCAAAGGGCAGAACAAGCTCTTTTCCAGCGTTGATGAAGCGCTGATCGCAATCGACAGCAAGGTTGTCGATCTGCACGCCCGCGTCCGCGTCATGCTTGACGGACAGCTCGTTTCGACGACCGCTGGGCGTCTGCTGATCAAATCGATCGTGCCCGATTATGTTTCGGTTGAACTGTGGAATCGCGTGCTCAAAAAGAAAACGATCGGCGAACTCGTCGATCATGTCTATAAAAACGGCGGGATCAAAGACACGGCGGAGTTTTTGGACAACCTAAAAAATATGGGTTTCAAATACGCAACCGATGTTGCGATCTCCATCTCTGCGGCGGACATTCTCGTTCCTGACGACAAGGAAAAGCTGATCGCCGCGTCGAAAAAGAAGGTCAAAGATATTCACACGCAGTTTGCAACGGGTCTGATCACCAACGACGAACGGCGCAACAAGATCATCGACATCTGGACAAACGCAGAGACGATCATCAGCGAAAATATGCTCAAAATGGTTCAGAGCGACAAAGAGGGCTTTAACTCCATCTATATGATGGCAGACAGCGGCGCACGCGGCAACAGCAAGCAGATCAGCCAGCTTGGGGCAATGCGCGGCTTGATGGCAAAATCGGACGGCTCGATCATTGAAACTCCGATCGTTTCAAACTTCAAAGAGGGTTTGAATATGATCGAGTACTTTATCTCCACCAACGGTTCGCGCAAAGGTCTAACCGACACCGCGCTCAAAACCGCAAACGCAGGTTACTTGACGCGCAAACTCATCGATGTTGCGCAAAATGTCCGCGTTACCACAGACGACTGCGGCACGCACGACGGGATCGAAGTTGCGAGTATCACCGTTGGCGGCGAGCTGATCGAAGTACTGGGCGATCGCATACTAGGGCGCGTGATCGTCGAAGATGTGATCGATCCGGTTACAAACGAAGTGCTATTTACCGATGGAACGATGATCGACGAAGAGAAGGTGCGTATCATCGCCGAAGCGCAGATCAAATCGGTCAAAATCCGCACGCCGCTAACCTGCAAAGCCGCAAAAGGCGTCTGCGCGAAGTGCTACGGCGTCAATCTCGGCGAAGGCAAGATCGTCAAAAAAGGCGAAGCGCTTGGCATTATCGCCGCGCAGTCGATCGGCGAACCCGGCACGCAGCTAACTTTGCGGACATTCCACCAAGGCGGCACAGCGTCAAGAACGCAGGACGAGAGCAAGATTGTTGCCAAAAAAGAGGGCTTTATCCGCTACTACAACCTCAATGTGTTCAAAAACAGTGCGGGGCGCAGCGTGATCGCAAACCGCCGAAACGCCGCCGTGCTGCTGGTTGAGCCGAAGGTGAAAGCGCCGTTTGCGGGAACTGTACATACCGAAATTATCCACGATGAGCAGATTTTGATCGTCGATAGCGGCAGCGAACAGGCGCGATTTCACCTGCGCCGCCGAGAGATCGCCAAGCCAAACGAACTCGCGGGCGTGAGCGGTCGTGTTGAAAGCAAACTCTATCTGCCATACAAAGACGGCGATCGCGTTGAAGCGGACGAGAGTATCGTTGAGATGATCGTTGAAAGCTACAATGTGCCAAATCGTATCAGCTACGGCGCGGAGCTAAGCGTTGCCGACGGCGCTCCCGTGCCGATGAAGATCAGCGCAAAAGCAAAGGGGATCGTCAAATACTATATGCTAAAGGGCGACTATCTGGAGCGAATGCACGGTATTGAGATCGGACGCAAAATCGTCTCAAAAGGGCTGTTTGCGGTTGTTGCCGATGAGCAGGATCGTGAAGCTGTGCGCCACTATATCGTGCGCGGATCGATCATTGACGCGCCCGATAACACAACTGTCGATGTCGAAACCGTTATCGCACACCCTGAAGCAAACGAGCAGACGATCATCGCCGAATGGGATCCGTACAACATTCCCGTTATCGCCGAGAGCGAAGGCACAGTCGCGCTCGAAGATCTGCTGCCGGGCGAAACGGTCAATGAACAGATCGACGAACTGACGGGTCAAGTGCGCTTGATGGTTGCCGAGTACTTTTCGCCCGATCGAAAACCTGCGATCGTGCTCACAAACGACAGCGGCGCGATCTCCCGTTACGCGCTTGAGCCAAAAACAGCGGTTTATGTCGAAGCGGGGCAGCGCGTTACCGAAGCGCAAGTGATGGCGAAGATGCCAAAAGCGGTTGCAAAGAGCCGCGACATCACGGGCGGTCTGCCGCGCGTTTCGGAACTCTTTGAAGCGCGAAAACCCAAAGACTCCGCGATCCTTGCCGACACGGACGGCGTGGTGCGTTTTGGCAAACCTGTGCGCGGCAAACAGCGGCTTGGAATTGAGAGCGAAAACGGAAGCGGCGTGGATTATCAGATCGAAAAGGGCAAGCAGATTTTGGTACACGAAGGCGAGTTTGTCCATGCGGGCGAACGGCTTACGGACGGGCAGATCAGCAGCCACGACATTTTGCGCATTCTCGGCGAAAAGCAGCTTCAGCAGTTTATCGTCAGCGAAGTTCAACAGGTTTATCGCAGACAGGGCGTTGTGATCAACGACAAACACCTTGAGGTGATCGTCAGCGAAATGCTGCGTCAGGTCAAGATCGTCGATAGCGGCGACACGAAGTTCATCGTCAATGACCTCATCAGCCGCCGCCGATTTGAGGAAGAAAACCTGCGCGTTATGAAGCTAGACGGCGAGCCTGCGCTGGCAACGCCCGTTCTTCTTGGCATTACTCGCGCGGCGATCGGAGCTGATTCGATCATCTCCGCCGCGTCGTTCCAAGAGACGACGAAGGTTTTGACCGAAGCCTCGATCGCAGGTAAGTTTGACAACCTTGAAGACCTCAAAGAGAATGTGGTTTTGGGTCGTCTAATCCCCGTTGGCACAGGTATTTACAACCGAAAAATGCCAACGGTCAGAGAGCGCAAGGCGTAGAGCGACTTCACGATCGCCACACCAATTAACGCAAAAATGCTGCCTCATTTCAACACGAGGAGCATAAAATGCGAAAGTTGGTTTTGGCGCTTGCAGCAGCAGGTTCGCTAATGGCGTTCGAGGGCGGACATCACGGTTTTGGTATCCGCTCGGCTCTAAAGAGCTTGGATCTAAACGAGGCGCAACAGCAGTCGATCAAAGCGCTCGTTGCAGACGCGCGCGAACAGCACGAGGTAAAAGATCGAGCGGCTAAGCCCGATTACGCGGGAGCATTTGCCAAAGCGTTTGGCGCAGATGTGTTCGACAGGGACGCATTTGTCGCACAGCACAACGAAGGCGTTACAAAACGGGCGGATTTTTTCGCTTCGCTTCATGCGATCTTAACGCCCGATCAGCGCCTTTCGTTGATCAAAAACATTGAATCCAAAAAGGAGAAAAAATGAAAATCATTAAACTAGCTGCGGCTGCCTTGCTGCTTGGCAGCTCACTCATTGCGGCGGACATTGCCGTTAGCGCACCGCGTTCGAAAGTGCAATTTACGCTAGAGCATACGGTTTTGGGTACGGTCAATGGCAACTTTGGCACATTCAAAGGCACACTCACAACCGGTAACAGCGGCAGAGTTACGGCGCTTGTCGGCACGGTCGATACCGCTTCGATCAATACCGATAACTCAAAACGCGATGATCACCTGCGCAATGCTGACTTTTTCGACGCGCCCAAAAATCCGCAGATCGCGTTCCAATCAACAGAGGCGGACGCAACCAGCGTTACGGGTAACTTGACGATTCACGGCGTTACCAAACCCGTCAAGCTCACCTACACCAAACTCGACACGCAAGAGTACATCTTCAAAGGCGCGATCAACCGCATTGATTTTGGCGTTGGAGAGCCAAAGAGCCTAACCAATATGGTCGGCAACGAGGTTGCGATCACCGTTACCATTCGATAACTCGTTTAACGCTCTTCGATAAGCGGCTCAGACCACTGTCGTAGAGCGTTGATCTCGCCTGCGATAAACAGCAGTTGAAACCGCAGAGCCAAGTTCGCGTAGTGCGGCGTATGCTGACCTTCGCGCGAAATGTAGGTGTGCGGCACTTTCCGCTTCAGTAGCCTGTTGTGCAACTCCAGATTATCCGCATAGAAAATCCCCTCGCTGCCGCTGTCAAAGATGATTTTGGGTGGATTTTTGCTCAGTTCGGTGATCATATTGATAATGCTGCTCGTTTCCCACCGTACGACATTTGAGCGGAATGTGCCAAACCGTTTTTCCAGATCCCAGTTTCCCGCGATTGACGGCAGATCGACCGCGCCGCTAATCGATCCCACAACGCCAAAGAGCTGCGGGTTACGGATCGCGAGGTTGAACGCGCCGTAACCGCCCATTCCGTAGCCCGTGATCGCGCGGCTTTCGCGTTGTTTGAGCGTAGAGTAGCGATCGTCGATCGCCTTGACAAGCTCTTTGGCGATAAAGGTTTCGTAGCGGACTTTGGGATCGACGGCGGAGTCGATATACCAACTGTTGAAGCCGCCGTCCGGCATCACGAAGATCATCTGACGGTAATTGGCGGAGTATTCAATGGCATCGCGTGCCATACCCACCCACGAAGTGTAATCGCCATCGTAACCGTGCAACAGATAGACAACGGGATAGCGCTTGTCGGGCGAGTAGTTGTAGGGCAGGGCGATATTGACCGAAATCTCTTTATTCATCGCAGCGCTCTTGACGGTGATCGTCTCCAGCTTTACGCCAAAACAGAGGGCGAAAGCAAACAAAAATGCAAACAATGGTTTCATAAACGCTCCTTATTCGTGCCGCAGCGCTTCGATCGGATCGAGCAAAGCCGCCTTTCGCGCAGGGAAAAACCCAAAGACAATCCCAACAGCCATCGAAAAGATGAAACTAATGATGACAATTGTTTGATTATACACATATGGCATATCAAATGCACCTGTTACAAAATAGGCAATCACCAGCCCCAGCACAATCCCCGCGATCCCGCCGAGCGAACTTAGCGTTACCGCTTCAACGAGAAACTGCGTCATCACTTCGCCCTCAAGCGCGCCGATCGCAAGCCTGATCCCAATCTCGCGCGTGCGCTCCGTAACCGAAACGAGCATAATGTTCATAATGCCGATCCCGCCGACAAGCAGGCTGATCGCCGCCACGCCGCCCAGCAGCAGCGTGAGCGTTTTGGTTGTCGCCGTAAAGGTTTTCATCAGCTCTTTCGTGTCGCGGATAAAGAAGTTGTCGAGCTGATCGGTGCGCAGCTTGCGCCGTTCGCGCAGAAGGCTGGTTAGGTCGGATTTGATCGTCTCCGCCGCGATCGTGGGGTCGATCGAGAGGTAGATGGTGCGAATGTCGCGGTTGCCGCTGATTCGCCGCTGAAAGAGCGCGATCGGAACGATGATCACATCGTCTTGATCCATTCCGAATGTACTTGCGCCCTTGCTTTCAAGAACGGCGATCACCTCGCAGGCGAAGCTGCCAAGCCGCACGAGCGATCCGACGGGATCGGTTGTGCCAAAGAGGATTTTGCGAACGCTCTCGCCCAAAATACAGACCGCCGCGCCGCCGCGCGATTCGCTTGTTTCAAAGAGCCGCCCCGTTTGCAGCGTCCAGTCGCGTGTGGTGAAGTAGCCGTTTTCTGTGCCAACAACGCTCGTGATGTAGGTATTTGCGCCAAAAACCGCCGTTAGACTTTTGGTCGCTGTGGGCGCAACGGCGGTGATTCCTGCGATCTCGGAGCGGATCGCGTCAATGTCAGACTCTTTGAACGAGGGCGCGTTGGTGTCTGCGCCCGGCATTCGACGCTCTTGACCGGGCTGCAAAATGAGCATATTTGTACCGAGTTTGGCAAGCGAATCGGTGATCGACGCGGTTGCGCCATCGCCCAACATCACCATGGCGATCACGCTTGCAACGCCGATTACGATCCCAAGCACGGTCAGAAACGATCGCAGCAAATTTCGTCTGATTTCGCGCAGGGCGAGGATTAGGGCGTTGAGTATCATGGTTTTTCCTTTGTACGCCTCATACCGCTTTTTCGTGTCTTGGTTGTGAAAGCGCGATCAACGCCGCAAATCTGCCCGTTACTCCCTCGCGCCGAAAGGAGAAAAACGCGCTGTCGGTGCGGGTGCAACGCGCCAGCGTTTCGATGTGGTTGTCCGCCACGCCGCAGGCGACGAGCGTTTGACGGTTGGCAAGGGCGAGATCGATGTGAAACTTGCCGTCAGTTTCGGTTAGCGCCGATCGGCAGGCGGCGGGCAGATTTTGCCAGAAAGCCGCAACTTCGCCGCCCACTTCGTAGCAGTCCGTACAGATTCCCGCGCCAATTCCGACCAGCAGATCGGCGGGGTTTGTGCCAAAGCGTTCGCGCATTGCGATCGCGGTTTTTGCGGCGATCTGCAACTCGGTGCCTTTTCTGCCCGCGTGCGCTGCGCCGATTGAACGGGTGCGCGGATCGTAAAAGAGGATCGGCAGGCAGTCGGCAACCAGAACGCCGATCGCATAGCCCGCTTGGTTGGCAATCAGCGCGTCGCATTGTGGCGCGGCGGCTTTGTCGTCTGCTTGATCGTTTGCGACAACGACGCGATCGCTGTGGATTTGATCCATAAAGTGGATCGTGCTCACTCCAAGCGCCTCTGCCGCCAGTGCGCGGTTTTGACTGACGGCGGCTGGATCATCGCCTGTGTGAAAGGCGAGGTTAAGCGACTCGTATGGCGGCTTGCTCACGCCGCCGATGCGGGTTGTGATGGCGTGCGCCAAGTTCGGCTCGCTCGCTAGGTGCGAAAAGTGAAACCACGAATCATTTTGCATAGCGCATTATAGTGTGCTACGCGACTACTCGCTGGAACTTGCTCTTTGTCATTCTGAGCGAAGCGAAGAATCTAAATGCGAACAAAGATTCTTCGGCTTCGGCTCATTATGACAGGATGCGAGATTCTTCGGCTCAGAAGCAGTCTCAGAATGACAGAGACCCAAACTCCCTTAACGCCTTAGCGATCGCCTCCGTGCCAAGCGCATACAGATCGCTTGTGTCGCTTCGCTTAACCGCCATTATCCCCTTGATCAACGAATGCGCCAGATGCCAGAAACTGCCGCGTATCGCTGTGCCCGCAACCGGATAACGCCGCTCTGCCTCGAACGAAGCGGCAAAGAGCGCGTCAAAGGCGCGAAAGGTTTCTGTGCGGTTATGCGGCTCAAACTGTTTCATCGCGGCGATCAGAAACTCGGCGCACGCCGCCGCTTGCGTGGCAAAATCCGCCGCGCCGTTTCGTCCCGTGCCCGCGCCTGTGCGATCAAACGCGCTTTCGATGAGTTGGGTCGCCTCGTCTTTGTCGCCCGCGAGTGCGATCGCCGCCTCTTCGGCTCGCAGCGGTTTTGCGCCGCGCACAAACGCGCCATCGGAGAGGTTAAATACACGCGCTTCAGGGTGCGCCGCGATCGCCATCTCCAAAACGGTTTTGCTGTGAAATAGAAGCGGGTTTGTGTAGATCTCGCCGCTAAAGTTGCCGCGCGTGGGCATTGCGTCGCTACTCACATCGTCCGTTGCGTCGTAAAACGAGTTGTCCGCGTGCTGTCGTTTGCCTTTTTTGAAGCCCACATCAAGCCCACAAAGGTAGATTTCGTCGCTAAACTCCAGCGCAAGCGCGAGCGCGGCGTTGCCGACGATCGGACTGCTAAAACGAACGATCGCGCCGCTGTCAAAGAGCTTCGCGGCGGCGGAACTATCGCGGACAAACAGCAGCCGTTTTTCGGCGGCTTCGAGCGAACTGCGATCAAGCGTCATCGCGCCAATCAGCGCAATGTCCTCGATCGGAGCGGCGCTCAAAATCTCGCTTAGATGATCGCGCCGTTCGATCTCAATCTGAAAATCGGGTCTGATTCCCGCCGTTCGCAGCGGTTTTAACGCCGTGCCGCTGCTAAAGATCACCAGCCTGTCGCAGTTGGAGCGCAGGAAGCCAAAGAGTCCGTTGAGCGACGCGCCGTTGCCAACCACCGCGATCGCGGTTTTGGTTTTTGCGGGGCGGACGAAAAACCGCTCGCGCTGATTGGCGATCGCGTTTCGTATGCCGACCATCTCATCTTCAAAACTGCCCCAGCCGCGCAGCATTTCGCGGTGCGCGTTTTCGATCGCCTGCGCCGCGTCCGCCATCAACGGGTGATCGCTAAGCCTGACTTCAAAACGGGCAAAGGAGTTGGTTAGCAGGTTGGCAAAGAGGAACTCGCGGACGAGGTTCGGTTCGATTTTGCCGCTAACGATCAGCGCTCGTTTGGGCGTGAGAAACCGCTCGTAATCGACGAAATGGCAGGAGATGAGAAACCAGTCGGGATCGTTTTCGTAGATGATCGCTGCGCCGTCAAGCCGATCGGATAGGAGGTCAAAACCAAGCCCCGCGCCCGTGCCGTAAAAAATGGTCGGCGGCAGCGGCGAAGTGCGATCGAAGTTGATACTTTCTGCCACAAAGTCGCGATCGCCGCTCGCAAGTTGAACGATTTCATTCACGCCGCTGGTTGTGATCGGAAGGTTTTTTGCCTCTACGGCAGCAAGCGACGCGATCGGAACTAACTCGTAGCGCGGATTGGCAAACGGATTTTGGCTGATCGCCACCGCTTCGCTTGCGATCGACTGCCAATTTTGCAGCACGCGATCGCCCTGTGTGATCACGATCGCACGATCCAGCAGTTGCAATTTCAGGCGGCTGTTTTTGCCAAAGAACTTGCCCAGCGCGCCGCCCGCGAAAAACCGCTCGTTTTTGGCGTAGCGATCGGCTAGAGCGGCAAACGCCTCGCTTGGATCGGCGGCGGTAATGCGATCAAAAAACTCGCTCAATCGCTACTTCAACTCGTTTTTTGCGTAGTCAAACACCTTGCGAACGACGCTGCTTGCCGCTTTGAGAGGGTTTGCGCGGATCGACTGCTCTTTTGCGCCGACCTCCGCAAATAACGCCTCCAGCGATCGGTCAAGTACATGCTCTTTTAGGTCTGCTTTGACGGGCGTGAGTTTGGCGAGTTTGCCCGCAAAGGAGTTTGCGGCTGTGTTGTAACTGCTCGTGAGCGTGTCCCACGACTTTTGCGCCGAAACGCCCGCGACGATCGGTTCGTTTAACGCCTGCTGTACATCAGGCGAGAACGCGGCTTTGAGGTTTGCGGTTGTTTTTGATTTGAGATAATCGGTTGCGGATGTGTTGCCGCCGCGCAGAATCCCGATCGCATCGGTAATGCTCATCTCGGTGATCGCCCGCGCGAAGATGGGCGCGGCTTTGGCGCTTGCTCGCTCCGCCGAAGCGTTGATCCGCAAGATTGTGTCATCGACCAGCTTTTTGCCGCCCGGCACAAGCGAGATGTTTTTGGTAATCGCGTCAGCCTCTTTGGGCAGGAAAATCTTGTAGATTTCGCTGCTACTGAACGCGCCCGTTTTGGAAAGCGCAGTCGAAGCGTCCGAACTGCCGACGGTCAGCGCCTCTTTGAGCGCGGCGATCATCTCGGCGTTCGTTGGCGCAAGACTCTTCTGCTCCTGCGGCTTTAAGACGGAATTGAGCTTACTCGCGTCGCAACCGAGCAAAACCAACAGGATCGCGGTGAAGGCAAACAACTTTTTCATAGGTACTCCTTGTGCATTACGCACGATTTTACTATGTTATTGCGAATATGCTCTTTGTCATTCTGAGCGAAGCGAAGAATCTAGTCTTTTCCGCCAATCTCTGCGCGATCAACGGCACAAAAAACTAGTCTAGCCACTGCTGGAACATTAGGATCGACCACAGATAGTAGCTCCAATTTCTTGCGCCGCTTTTGTGCTCCCGCCACTTTTTGGTGATCTGTTCGGGGTGCAAAAAGCCCTGCCGTTTGAGCCGTTCGGGGCTGAGCAGATCCTCCGCCCATTCGCGCATTCCGCCGCGTAGCCACACATCAATCGGCACGCCGAAGCCCATTTTGGGGCGTTCGACAAGTTCGCGCGGCACATATTGGTAGAGCACCTGCCGCAACAACCACTTCTGTTTGCCGCTACGAATTTTGAGATCAAGCGGTAGCCGCCACGCAAATTCGGCGACATTTTTGTCCAGCATCGGCACGCGCGATTCGAGCGACACGCTCATTGCGGCGCGATCGACCTTAACCAAAATATCATCTTGCAGATAGCGGTTTTGGTCGATAAACGCCATCTGATTTTCAAAGCTGATCGGCAGATCGCACGCAAATCGCTCCGTTTTCTCCGCGCCGATCACAACCGTTTCGGGGTCTTTCCAAGCCGAGAGCAGATGATCGTAGAGCTGAAGCGGATCGGTCGCTGAAAGTAGCGGAGCGATTTTGTGCAGACGATCGCCGTTTAGACGCTTGGAAAACAGGGATAGTAGATCGAGCGCACCGATCGGAACGGCTTGCGTCATTGCCGTCAGAGATCTGCGAAGCGCCAACGGAATGCGGTTGATCAGCCGCCATATCCGCACCGTGTCTGAATAGCGCTGGTAGCCGCAAAACAGCTCGTCGCCCGCGTCGCCGGAGAGCGAAACGGTAACCTTGCTGCGTGCAAGTTTGGAGACAAGATAGGTCGGAATCTGCGAGCTGTCCGCAAACGGCTCGTCATACATCGCGGCAAGCTGGGGTATCACGCCCATCGCCTCTTTGGGCGTTACATACAGCTCGGTGTGATCTGTGCCGAGGTGCGCCGCGACTGCTTTGGCATGGACAGCTTCGTTGTAGCCCTCCTCGTGAAAACCGATCGTGAAAGTTTTGACAGGCTGGCTTGAGACGCTCTGCGCCAACGCAACCACCGTCGACGAGTCGATTCCGCCCGAAAGGAACGCGCCAAGCGGCACATCGGACATCATCTGCGACTTGACCGCGAGTTTTAGCAGCCGCTCTAGTTCGTCTGCCGCCTCCTCTGCGCCAAGTGTTAGCGGCTCGGCAGCGGCAACGGCGCGTAGATCCCAATAGAGCTTGGGGGCGGCGGCTTGGGTCGGCGTGTCAAAGTGAGCAAACGAGGCGGCTGGCAGCTTAAATACACCTTTATAAATCGTATGCGGCGCGGGGATATAGCCATATTTCAGGTATTGCGCGAGGGCGTTGCGGTCAATTTCGGCACGAAAATCCGGGTGAGCAACGATCGCCTTGAGTTCGGAGGCAAAGAGCAGCGTTTGGTTGAAAACGCCGTAGTACAGCGGCTTTTCGCCGAAGCGGTCGCGGGCAAGGGTGAGCGTTCGTGCTTCGCGGTCGTAGGCGGCGATGGCAAACATTCCGACGCACTTTTCCAGCGTTTTTTCGATGCCGAAAGCGGCAAATGACTCGACAAGCGTTTCGGTGTCGGAGTGCCCGCGCCACGCGCAGGAAAGCTCGCGGCGCAACTCGCTATGGTTATAGATTTCGCCGTTGAAAACGACCGCCCACCGCCCGTTGCTGCTTAACATCGGCTGATGTCCCGCCGCGCTTAACTCGACGATCGACAGCCGCCTATGCGCAAGCGCGACGCTGTTTTCATGCCACACGCCGCGATCATCGGGACCCCTGTACGCAATCTGCGCCCCCATCTTTTCGGCGATCTCCGCCGACACTGTTCTGCCAAAACACCCCGCGATTCCGCACATAAACCATATCCTTGACTACCGTTGCATTCCAAAAAGCGCATTCTAAGCAAAACTGGCTATACTTTCGCCTCAATTTGATTTTGGCAAAGGCAAGTAATGGAAAACCAACCGCAACCGAGAGAGAGAGAGTAAAAAGCTCCTTGAACTTGTAGCTTCCGAGTCGCAACCTCGCAACAAACTAGGTAAGTTGCTGTACCGCCTTCGCGCAAATAAAGCTATTGGCAAAACCATTTCGCAACTGTTTAATGTGTTGTTGTGGCGAATTGCGGTGATCATACGCGATTTCGCTTACCTGCGTGTAGGTGGCGCAACTATGTCATTTTACAAACAGAGGTCTAAGACCAACGCAAGTGGATTACCGTATTACGATATTTACGGTGCAAAATTGCCAAACCTAGACAAAGATAAGTTAGCAACGCTAGAAAATTATATTTTCTTTGAGACATTCTTGATTCCCGCATATATGAACGATGTTTATTCAAAGGCAAATATCGATTGGATGGTAAGATACATAGACGTTGAAGGACCATACGGATACACAGACGGCGATTTCGATGTTACGGTTAAAGCAGGCGATGTTGTCATTGATGCCGGAAGTTGGATAGGCGATTTCGCTGCCTATGCGGTCAGCAAAGGCGCAACCGCCTATGCCTTTGAACCTACGACCGAATCATATGCGATTTTACAGCAGACAGCGCAACTAAACGGAGAGCGGTTGGTTCCGATCAGTAAGGGTCTAAGCGATCGCGATGACACAATAACGCTGTCGCTTGGTGATAACAATAGCATCTCCAATAGCATTGTCATTGATAGCCACACTAACAATGCCGAAACCATCTCAATTACCTCGATCGATCAGTTTGTCAAAGATCGCAATCTCGAACGAGTCGATTTTATCAAAGCAGACATAGAGGGAGCAGAACGAGATATGTTAAAAGGCGCTAGAGAAACTTTGAAAAAGTTTGCGCCTAAACTTGCAATTTGTACCTATCATTTACCAGACGATGTCGGTGTGCTAACGCATCTCATTTTAGAAGCAAATCCTGATTACAAAATTGTCTATTTGCCAAAAAAATTATTTGCTTGTGTTGTGAAATAAACGCGCTAACGGCGCGTTTGCTCCAATACCGCTTCCGTCCTCTCCACCATTCGATCAAGCGAGAAGCGACTCTCTATGCTAGAACGCAGTTTAGCGTTTAGATCGGGATCGTTTTGTGCAAGGTTGAGCGATTGACGCAGGGCGTTCGCAAGAGCTTTTGGATCGCGCGGTGGCGCAACGAAGCCTAGATCGCCCACGATCAGCGCAGAGTCGCCGACATCGGTTACGGCGCAGACAACGCCGCAGCTCATGGCTTCTGCGATCGTATTGGAAAAGCCTTCGCCGAATGATGATGATGATGATGCTGATGACGATGAGTAGATCGCGCTGATGTCATCTCTTGCGCCTGTCCAGATGAGTTTGTCGTGAAGTCCAAGCCGATCGGCGAGAGTAGCGAGAAAATCGCTGTATGCCGCTTCGCCTCCACCGACACAGGCAAACCGCAACGAATCGTCTTCTGCGGCAAGGATCGCGCAGGCTTTTAGGAAGGTTGGATGATCTTTCATCACATCAAGCCGTCCAACCTGCACGATCAGCCGTTCGTGATCTTTTAGACCAAACTCCGACCTGACTCGTCTGCGCCCCTCTTCGTCGTATTTGAAGCGATCGGTGTCGATACCGTTTTCGATCACAACGATCTTATCCGCCGCGAAACCGCGTTTGATCGCCCACTCTCTGCCTGCGTGAGAGTTGGCGATGATGAGGGAAGCTTTGCGGCTTAAACGCGCTTCCAGCCACGCCGCGAAACTGCTGGCGATCCCGTAACGGCTCGTTTCGACATAGGACGCCCGCACTCCCCAGACGATCGTTGCGCCGCCTAGCAGCGGTTTGAGCAGCGCAAGGTAGATATTTGGCGTGCCCAAAAAACTGTAGATCACGGCAGGTTTTAGCGTTCTAAGCAACCGCGCAAGCCGCCACAAAAAGCCGAATGCGCCTAGCGCACCGCGGCGATTTGCGTAGTGCATCTCTACGCCCGCCGCGATCAACTCCTCGTCGAAAATGCCCTTGCCGTATGAGACCACGCGCACCTCGTGCCCGCGCAGCCGCAAACCTTTGGCGAGTGCAACGATCTGCCGCTCCGTCCCGCCGTGGTGCAACTCCGCCGTGAAAATGGTGATTGGTGTTGGCAAAAGATTCCTTTATGATCGCATACTTAGGCTAATTTAGCGCAACAAACGAAACAGCAAAAATAACGATGTTGGACACTACTTTTGCGCCGATTTTATGGTTTGCGAACCGAACAGTTTTGCAGCGGCTCTTTTTGCGCGTAGTTTTCCGATGGATCTGACAGGTGGTGAGTTTTGTATCTTTCTGTATAGTCTAAGACAGCGATAAATCATACTTTGCGACAATCCGCCGATCGCATAAAAAGCGATTTTGGTGAGTGGGTGAAGTTGGTATTTGCGTAAAACGGCGAGCGCCTCTTCTCTTCGTCCATCTAGTAACAGATAGGTATAGAGTCCTTTTATTTTAAGTGTATAGTAGCGCGGCATTTTTTTGTCAAATCCAGTTTTTTCAAGCATATCAAGTTCTGCTTGGTGCAAACTCACAAACGCTTTTGCTTTACGAATAGTGTTGATAGGATTTGTTAGACTATCTCTCGTTTGATCGCAATTTGATTTAACGATGGCAAATTTCCAGTATGGGGTGCCTTGAATAGCAGCTCCATAGTCCCATAAACTTTCACCACCGATCGAGGCAATGCTGTTTTCTTCAAGAAACAATGGCTTTTTAGGATCGACAAACTTTTTATTGATGATCGCTGTTAAATTACCACCATATATTGAGTAAAATTCTCGCGCAAAAACAAAAGTATCACTATTTGCGAAGCAAAAATCCGGTAGCGGAAGATCTATTGCGTCTGTGCGTGGAAAACCGTAGCCTCGGTATTGATCGTAATCATCAAGCGCGGTAATTAAATCAACCGCTTTTTGTAAAGCGTTTGGTATAAATAGATCATCATCATCAGCTAAAAGAATCAGATCGCCTGTTGCCATCGCAATACCAACATTTCTCGCATGCACAACACCGCTATTTTTTTCTAGTCGGTGTACTTTAACTCGATCGCCATATTTTTCAAGGTCTTTAGGTTCGATTGGATTGGGAGAGCAGTCATCAATAATCAAAATATCCAGTTTAACATCTCTTAGCGGCTGATTGACGATCGAATCAAGTACGGGCAAGATCATCTTTGGACGGTTATAATTTGGCATTACAACAGTTAGAGAGATCATATTCGCTCCCAACTATTTGGTATCGGATCATGCTCGCGCCAATTATCGAGCCATATTTTAGGCGCAATAACGATTTTGTCTTCAAATGTATTGAACCAAGCAGCCCACCAGCTAAATGTTGAGTTTGCAACGATGTTGTGTCTCGCGTTTCTCATTAGTTCAAAATCTTCGAGTTCGCTATTTGTGCGATCGATCAATCGTGCGTTTGAAAGCCCTAGTTCATTCAAGTTTTCTTCGCACCATTTTATATTGTTTGAAAAGATAAAAAATGTTGGATTTGTTAAACGGGCGCTGATGAATTTTACTGCGTTACGATAGTACTCCATATCCAAACCGCCGCTACTGTTAGGCTGCCACTGATCGGAGCCTGTTTTTCCGTCCACACCGATCGGATCAGATTTTCTAATATGCACTGCAACGCTATTTGTATTTTTAATCTCTTGCAAAATCGCGCTTGCTTCTACGGATAATTGATCGCGCAAAATCAGATCGTTTAATAAAACATTTCGTATATCTGAAAAATAGTTTTCGTTTTGCCAATATCCTCTTAAATAGAGATCTCTCTTTTTGAGAATATCTGGTCTAAATTTGCTCTCTTCGACGCGTTTTTCTACGCAAAAACTGCTCTTTTTATAGTGATAAATACCCTCTCTAGCTAGTTTGCGTACAATTCGATTGCGCGTGCCAAGCGAATTGATCTCTTTTAGTGTGGCAGATTGTGCCGTAATGTTAAAATTATATAGGCGAAAACCGCTATGGTATATGTACTCTTGAAAGTCTAATTGATCGAGTTTTAGCTCAACAGAGTTTTTCAACGCAGCCGATCGACCAATAGCATATTGAAAAAGCCGATTGCCAAGCCCGCCGCGAATACTTGTAATAATCATGCTATTTTTGCAAGAAACTCATGCGTTTTTTTGCGCAGGTAACGACGCAATCGCACGATAGGTCTAAGCGGAGCCTTTGGTAAAACGGATATCAACAAAATAATGAAATAGGGGACACGCGATACATACCTAAAATGGTTTTTACACTTTCTGGCTAACTCGATGTCAAAAACGCCTGCGGCTCTATGGCTGATCAAACTAGACAAACCATAATCGCGCTTATAATGGCTCAATACTTTTAGTTTGCTTGCCAAAGGGATTTGAGGCGGCAAAGAAAGTACTGAATCCGTCACAAACACTGAGAAAGTAAGAAAGAGCGTTCGCATCGGGGCTGGATTGTCTATTCTATTCACTACCATTTGGTCTATCAGCGGCGTCTGCTCATAAAATACTGCCATGCCCTTTTGGTTATTGCGTGTTCCGTATATCTCTGGAAACTCTCTTGCCGCCAGATTAATCGATATTGCAGTACCGCTACAAGTTGCCAAGTGCTCATACATAATAGCAGTATGCGTATAACCAAGACCGTAAAACCGTCGAAAATTAGCTTGTTCGATTAACTTTTTATTAAATATTAAAATACTCATAAATGTAGTCATTGATAATGTTTTTTCAAAGAAATCAATCGGATCAGTAAAAACTTGAGTTTTGAGCTTATCATTTAAGATGCGTGAAGAACTAGCTTGAGCATTTGTTACGACCATATCATAATCAGCTTTGCTAACAATCTCTAAAACCTTCTCCACGCCGTTGTTAATTACACGTTCATCATCGCCCTTAAACCATACATACCTAGAGTCTGGCATTTTCAATGCTTTTTCAAAGTTTAGATCAACGCCTAAGTTCTCGTCATTTCTGCTGTAGTAGATATACGGATACTCTTTCTGCGCTGCTAAAATTACATCTTGTGTATCATCGGACGAGGCGTTATCGGATATATAAATTGCGGCATTGTGAGGGCGACACTGCTCTATCAACTCAGGCAGTAGCTCTCGCCAAACGACAGCGCGATTGTAGGTAGGAATTGCGAACGACAGCAACTCGTTATGCGGCATTTAATTTCTCGTTTCCTGTGTAAATCTCACCACCGCTTCCGCGACACTTGCGGCGTTTAAGCCGTATGCTAATCGTAGGTAGTCAGCGTCGCCGACAGTTGTTGCGAATGTCTCGTCCAGTCCCAGCCGCAAAAGCCGTGCCGACAGACCCAGATCGCACAAAATCTCCGCAACCGCCGAACCCAGAGCGCCAACGCGGTTGTGTTCTTCGAGCGTAATTATTGCAAGAGAACGCTTAACAATATCCGCAACCGCCCGTGCATTCAAAGGCAGGCGCGGCGCGGAATAAACGCTCGCCTTCACGCCTTTGATCGCCTCACCGGCGATCGCCGCTACCGCGCTGGTCTACTGCGGCAGAACATATAACAAAGTTTCGGTGTGTGAGTAACCGTCATGACGCAAAAAAAACCTCGCTTTTTCTTGCCCCAATAGACTTGCTATATATAGCAGTAGTTCCCACAGATGTGTGGTATCATGATATGCATAAATAATAAGCTTGGGACGAAGCTTTTTAATCATTTGTTCGGCGCCATGAAGTGCATCTAATTCTGCGCCCTCAATATTCATTTTGATTAATGTAAAGCCGCGATCTAAATAATGATCCAAGTCAATTACCTCGATCGTATTTGCTGTTTCGCTGCTCGAAATCATAGAACCCTTATTGTTTTCTACAAATCCAAGCGTTGCACGCTCTTTATAGACACCAAATGGTTCAATACTAATGCGCGCATCGTGCTGTGCATCTAGCCATTTTCTAAAACTAACCAATGAGTTCCTGTCAGGCTCAAATCCAACGATCTGCTTAAATTTTCCTTTTGTTAAAGCAATGAATTGCCGTATAGTGTCACCATCATTTGCACCGCAGTCAGCAAGCACTTCATCTTCACTAAGCGTCAGGACTTCGGATGTGAAAGTATGCGCTGGAATTTTATCTATCGGGTCATATCCACTGTGAAGATCTGATGTGCGCAAATAATGTATTGGATTTCCGTCCAACTTATAACGCAAAAGATTAATAAATACTTGCTTGCTTTCTTGATCATTCAACAAAGCGAAAGCTTGCCGAATCTTGTCAATGTCCGAATTTAGGCGTCCAGATTGGTAGCTCTCAAATTGACTTAGCTCTGCGAATATACCAATCGCCAATTTAGCCAAACCCATCTGTAAGAGCATATCAATAACCTCTTTATAATGGAAGGTCGTAATTAGAATTTGTATCTCATGCTTGTGCTCAACAAGCCACTGCGGTTTAACTACTTCAAACCCATACGCACTTTTTGCAGTGCTGTATGTATCGCAAATAACAGCGGGTCGTATGCCTTTAGCTGTTAAATGGCGTACTGCCCCTCCCCCCCCCGCTCCGCAGCCATACAAAACTAACCTCTTGCATGGATCGATCCGCGAAAGCACCTCTTGCCTAGTTACCAACAACCCAAGCGATTCAAGTAGCGCGGTACTTTCCTGCCCGAGATCCTGACGATAGCCCGTCTCATTATCATCTAAGAATCGGTGAATGTCCACAGATTTCTCCTTTTTTTTGTGGCATTCTACTATGCAATACTTAAACTGTAGTGTGGCGAAATGCATCATTGGTTTACGGGTAGGTAGGTTCGACCAAAACTTCAATAAAGCGCGGCGAATTAAAGGTCGCAAGCGCGATTGTAGGTAGGAATTGCGAACGACAGCAGTTCGTTATGCGGCATTTAATTTCCCGTTTCCTGTGTAAATTTCATCACCGCTTCCGCGATGCTTGCGGCGTTTAAGCCGTATGCTACTCGTAGGTAGTCAGCATCGCCGACGGTTGTTGCAAATGTGTCGTCCAGCCCTAGCCGCAAAAGCCGCGCTGAGAGACCATGACCGCACAAAATCTCCGCAACCGCCGAACCCAGAGCGCCAACACGGTTGTGTTCTTCGAGCGTGATTATTGCAAAAGATAGCTTAGCAATCTCCGCAACCGCCCGCGCGTTCAAAGGCAGGCGCGGCGCGGAATAAACGCTCGTCTTCACGCCATTTGCCGCCAGTAGCGTTTGCGCCTTGTACGCCTCACCGACGATCGCCCCGCTCGCAACAATTGCGACAGTCGCCCCACCAACACCCGCTTCGCCCGCGCCCTCCCCGATCACGATCGGCGTTCCGTTTGCGATCATTTCGCGCTCCGATTGCCCCAGCGCCGCGTGCAGTGCAGATTCACCCGCTCGTTGCAGCCGCACAAACGCCGCTCGCTCGTGAGCGCACACAATCCGCGCAACCGCTTCTGCTTCCAGTGGGTCGGCGGGCGTGAAAATCTCCATTTCGGGCAGTGCGCGTAGCACCCCCGCGTCCTCCGTCATATGGTGGGTCATGCCCTGTGCGCCATAGACAAACCCCGCCCCGACGCTCACGATTTTGACATCAAGGCGCGGGTAGAGCACGAGGTTGCGAATCTGCTCCAACGCCCGCAGCGACGGAAAGTTGCTGATCGAGTAGGCGATCACCTTTCTGCCCGTCGTCGCCAGCCCCGCAGCAAGTGCGATCATATTCTGCTCCGCGATTCCGACATCGAGAAACCGTCCGTTTGGCATTGTGCCGACAGCTTTCGCAAAGCCGTCCAACACGCCCCAGCCGCAGTTTGCGCTCAGCAGACAAACGCGCTCATCCGCCAACGCGATCTCGGTCAGCGCCGCCAAAAATGCGTTTCTCATACCGTTTCCTTTGGCTTGTTGTCCGCATTCAGCAGGTCAGCGTCCGTGCCGCCAAGCTCACGCCAAGCGCGGGCAAACACCTCTGCGTCAGGGTTTCGGTAGTGCCAAAGCGCTTCATTTTGCATAAAACTCACGCCTTTGCCTTTGATGGTTCGCGCCACGATCACGCTCGGTTTTGCGCTCTCACGCGCCTGCGCAAACGCCTCTCTCAGCGCGTCAAAATCATGCCCATCAACAGCGATCGCATTCCAGCCAAACCCGCTCCACGCCTTGAAAGGATCGACTTTTGGAGTGTAAAGTTCGCCGCCTTTCATTCGGTTATCATCGACGATCACAGTAAAGTTGCCAAGCTCATTTTCGGCAGCAAAACGGGCGCACTCCCAGACTGATCCCTCGTCGCATTCGCCATCGCCCACGATCGCATAAGCGCGGCTGCCGCTCTTGTCCAGCCTTGCCGCGAGCGCCATTCCGCACGCCACGCCGATCCCCTGCCCAAGCGATCCAGTCGAAAATTCCACGCCCGCAACGCGGCTATAAACATGTCCGCTTAGGCGCGACCCGTTTTTGCGAAAATCCAGCAGTTCGCCAAGCGGCAGAAATCCGCACTCCGCAAGCGTTGCATACAGCGCAGCCGCCGCGTGTCCTTTGCTCAAAACCAGCCGATCGCGCGACGGGTCTTCGGCACTCTGCGGCGAAACGCGCAAAATCTCCGCGTAAAGAAGCGCCAAAATATCGGCAACAGAAAACATACCGCCAATATGCGAGGCTTTTGAGGCATAGCACATCTCCAACGCATGGAGGCGAATAAGGCGAGCAAGCGTTTCGGGGTGGTTAAAAAAGCGGCTATTCATCTAAGCCGCCTGCGATTTTACGGGTAGGTAGGTTCGACCAACACTTCGATAAGGCGCGGCAGTTCGCACGGGTGATCTTCGGCATACGCAAGTACCGATTCGAGAAGATTGCCGTGAGTGAGTGTTCCCCCCCCCCCCCGTTTCGCGGTGCAGTTCGTTGAATAGCGTATATCCGATACCAAACGCTTTGGCTAACGCCTGAAAATCGGGTGCGGCGTAACCAGAACCGTCCGTTGTGGCAAAAAACTCGCCGTCAAAATTTCGCGCCTGAAATGCACGAATCAGTCCGAGCGATCGGTTGTTGAGCAGCACGATCGTGATCGCCAATCTGTGCTGCGCGAGAAAATGCAGCTCCTCCAAACTCATCTGCAAACCTCCATCGCCCGTGATCGCGTAGATTTTCGCACCCTGCGCCGCATAACCCGCGCCAATCGCGGCGGGCAGCGAAAAGCCCATCGCGCCAAGTCCCGCGCTAAAGATCACGCGGTCGCCCTCGCGCACTCGCAGATCACGGCTCACGCGCCACATATTTTGACCCACATCCGAGACGACCACGCGGCATGGCAAGCTCTGCGGCGCACTCCGAAAAAAGGAGCGCAGATCAGCGGCGATCAGCTCGGTTTGCGCTGGAAAGCTCGTAACCGATCGTGCAAACTCCGCATCGTCAATATCGACACGGTAAAGCCTCGCGCCTGCGGGCAATGTGCCGCCAAACGGCGCAAGCTGGCGGTTTGCCAAACGGCTGCCAAACGAGATGATCGTGTCGGCAGTTTTGACCATTTCGTTCGCCGCCTCGTGTCCCCACACGCCAAGTACGCCCAGCAGCAGCGGGTGATCGCAAGGCAGCAGATCTTTGGCAGGAAGCGTGATCACGGCGCGAAGGGCGGGATTTGCAGCAACAGCGCGTTCGAGCCATTTGCGAAATTCGTCCGCAACGCCCGCGCTTGTAATGCCCGCGCCCGCGATAATGATCGGCTGTTTTGCGCCTGCGATCATTTCTGCGATCAGTGCAAAATCGCGCGGCGTAAAGCTCTCGCTCGGCTCGATCAGTTGATCACTGAATTGATCACGCGGCGCAATCAGAGTTCGTGAAATGTCGATCGGCAAGTCGATGAGCACAGGAGCTTTGCGCCCCGAAACCGCCGCATGCCACGCCTGCTCCAGCAGTTGCGGCAGCTCCTCCGCGCTCTCTGCCCGCGCCGCAAACTTCGTGATACTCCGCACGATCGTCGTGATATCCAGCTCTTGGTTGCCGTTTTGCCGCAGCGCCGTCAGCCCGTGCCGCTCGCGCGAATCGGCGGTATGGACATTTGCCGTCAGAAAAATGACGGGTGCGCTGTCGTGAAATGCGTCGGCGATCGGCGTTACAAGGTTTGCCGCGCCTGGTCCCGATGTCGCCCAGCAGAGCGTTGGAACGCCGCTGACGAGTGCGTCGCCGATCGCGGCAAAACCGCACGCTTGTTCGGTGTAGAGCAGGTGATTTTCTATCTCGCCTGATCGCTTGCGAAGCGCGTCCATCACAAATCCCGCGAGCGATCCTGGGTAGCCATACGCGCGTTTGACGCCGCGCTTGATCAGAAAATCGACGATGTAATCGGCAACTATCATAGCTTCAAAAACTCCCGTACTTGGGCTAGGCTGATCGTTCGCGCGTCCGCTCCGCGAAAGACTTCGCGCTCCCAATCAACCGTCCATTTGACGAGTTCTAAAAGTCCCAAACGGTTGCGCCAGCCCAAGTAAAACTTCGCCTTTTTGGAGTCGATCGAGAGTGTCGCCTCCTCTTTGATATTTTCGGGATCGCCCACAAATTCGTAGTCGGGCGTGTCGCCCCACTCGTGAGCGATCATCGTTGCGACTTTGCCGACGGTTTCGTAGCTGTCCGCGTCCGCGCCGAAGTTGAACGCGCCCTCGGCGATCGGCTCTTTGCGCGTCAGGCGCAGGGCGAGTTCGTAGTAGCCGCTGATACTATCTAGTACATGCTGCCACGATCGCACGGCGTTTGGGCTGCGAAGTTTCACGCTGCGGCACTCCTTGCAAGCGGCGATACAATCGACGACAAGGTGCTCTTTGCAGTTGTCGCCGCCGCCGAGCAAGTTTGCTGATCGCGCAATCCCAAGCGGCACGGCGTAATCGGCGCGGGCGGAGTAGCTTTGGGTGATGATGTCCGCCGCCGCTTTTGAGCCGCTGAGCGGATCGCTTGCGCCGAGCTTGTCGTCTTCGCGGTAGCCCCAGATCTGCGAGCGGTTTTGATAGACCTTGTCGGTCGTGGCGATGAGAGCGCCTTGCACACCTGCCGAAGCGATCGCCTCTAGGAGATTGACCGTGCCCATGACATTGGTTTCAAAGGTGGCGCGGGGCTGGCGGAAACTCTCGCGTACAAGCTGCTGCGCGGCGAGATGGACGACAAAATCGGGCTTGACGGTCTGTATCGCGCGGCAAACCGCCTCATGATCGCGCACATCGACGCGCAAATCGTGCTCTAGCAGTTCGCCCACGCGGGCAAGTTCAAAGATGCCGCGCTCGTCCGCCTCGCCCCTGATCGGGTCGAGTGCAAGCCCCGAAACGGTGTGCCCCATTTCGCGCAAAAACAGGCTCATATACGAGCCGACAAATCCAGTATGTCCGGTCAGTAAAAAACGCATTCGGCATTGTAGCAGGCGGTTGGTTGCGGAGCTTTGACGGCTGTCGGCGGCTGGGCGCTTAAGCAACTAAAGAAGTACCGCTATATATCGCCAAATTTGTAGCCAAACGGCTACGCCGCGTGATCTACTATGTTAAGTAATCGCACTGTACAATTGGCGCAGACCTTTGAACAGATTAGGATTGATATGCACCAGATTGTTTCCGATGATATTGCATCAATCCTAGCCGAGCCGCTTCCGTGGAGTGATCTTGACGGCAAAACCGTACTTGTTACGGGCGCAAGCGGAATGATGGGACAGTACCTGGTTAGAGCGCTGATTACATTAGGCAATGCGCGAGTATTTGGACTTGCTAGATCAATTGAAAAAATGACTACTTGTTTCTCCGATCTGCTTCACCTAGATCACCTTACACTTGTTTCTCATAATGTGCAACAGCCAATAGTGCTTGAAGATCATATAGATATTTGCATACATACGGCATCTTCTGCGGCATATAAATACTACAAAGATAGTAGCGCAGACTGTATGCAGACTATTGGTTTTGCGCCAATTCACTTATGCAATTTTTTGAATATTAATAGTATCAAATATGGGCACAAGCCTATGTATTTATATATTTCAACGAGCGGCGTGTATGGCAATCCGACGAAAGAGACGATTGAAGAGGGCGATAGTAGTTTCCTTGATCTACACAATCCATCAACTGTATTTATACAGCAAAAACGTGCAGCAGAAACCGTAGCTTTGCGATATGCTAAAGATTATCATTTAGATACAAGAATCATTAGAGTTTCTAGCTGTTATGGGCCATGCGCTGCTCCTGATCTTGGCCTTATTTCATCAGATCTCATTGCAAATTTTATCGCTAGCCAACCGTTGGTGTTAAGTTCTGACGGTCAAGACAAACGACAATTTATTTATCTTTCCGATGCTATATCGGCGATATTTACCGTTATATTAAGAGGCAAAAATCAAGAGGTATATAATATTGCTCCCGAATCTGCTCCTGTTAGTGTATTGGACTTTGCAAACATGCTCGCAGATCTTGACAAGCAAAAAAGAGCAGTGGTTGTCAACCAAAAACCAAATTCAGGCTACTCAAAAAGCATTATAAAAGGATCGAGGTTAAGCATAGAAAAGATCAAAAGTTTAGGTTGGTCGCCAAAAGTAGATATTCGAGATGGGCTAAATAGAACGGTTTTAAGCTATGTCGCAAATTGATATTATTTTCCATTTAGCATCCAGCACTATAAGGTCTGATTTTTCACAAAATCCAGTCGAAACTATCGACGCGAATCTTTTTGGAACTGCACGGTTACTTAAATATGCAAAAGCGAATAAGGTCAAAAAATTTTTACTCGCCAGTTCTATGAGTATTTATGGGGTACGCAATACAAAAGAATTTATTGCTGAAGACGATTACGGCTATATTGATCTGCAAAACATTGAAACATCTTACGATGAAGCTAAAAGGATGGCGGAAGCTCTATGCTTGGCATACGGAAAAAACAGTGATACAAATATGCATATAGCTAGAATTGGCGGAACATTTGGTATTGGTATGCGCAAGGATACCGAGATGGCAACCAATACGATGTTGAGACAGGCAATGAATTTTGGCATAGTCAAAGTCGTAAACCCGGATGTATGGCGCGCAAACACATATGTTTCCGATACTGTATTAGGCTTATTTTATATATTATTTTTTGCGGAAAATCTGCAAGCGTATAATGTCTCAAATATGAAAGAATATATGTCTATGCACAGTTTGGGAAGCATTATTGCAAAAGCAGTTGGAGTCAAACTTGTAATCGAGCAAAATAGCACAGCGGCAAGGCTGAACAAGATGGTACTTGATAGTTCCAAACTGTCTGCTATTGGCTATTCACCTAAAATTACAACACAAAAAGGCATTACGCATATGTACGAATACATCAAAGACAGTCCCAATCTCTCTCAAATTACTGGCGAAGATATTGGCATGATTATCGCCGATGAAGGTCTGCAAAAAGCATGGCATAAACTTGACGGCAAAACGGTGCTGGTTACGGGTGCGAGCGGAATGATCCCGCATTATGTAGTCCATACGCTAATGCATCTTGAAACGATCGGCATAAAGATCAATGTGATTGCACTTAGTCGATCGGAGGAGAAGCTAAAAGCAAAGTTTGCTGACTACTTAAGTAAGCCGAACTTTCACATCATCGCTCAAGATGTAGCCGAGCCAATTTCTTCTCTCTCTCTCTCTCGCAAAACGCAGACAATAGTGGAATAATCGTATTTCATGGGGCGTCGCCAACGGGCGCACAAAGCGTAAATCATACGCCCGTTGATGTTATGGTTTCCAATATATTGGGCGCCAAAAATATGTTAGATTTAATTGTTTCTCAAAATGCAAAAGATTCTGTTTTTATTCCGTTTAGTTCGGCGTTTGTATATGGCAATACTTCTAAAGGCAATATTAAAGAAAATGACTATCAGCATTTTGAGATCACATCATATTTGTCGGCTTATATCGAAGCAAAAAGAGCCGCTGAAACACTCTCTGCTGCATATTCAAAACAGTATGGCATCAAAACAGTTTTTCCGCGATTTAGCGGAGCATTCGGTTCTGGTGCAGAAGAGCAGAATACGGCAATAGGAAGTTTTTTTTCTGACGCAATCTATAAACGCGACATAGTAATGAAAAGCGATGGTCAAGACAAAGGCGACTACTGCTATCTTTCGGATAGCGTGACTGGATTGTTTTATTGCTTATTTTACGGACAAAACTCTGAGGCTTATAACATCGCAAATACAGAGTGCTTTTTATCGCGATTGGAATTTGTAGAAAAGATAGCAGACATCGCAAAAGTTGGAATCGTAAGAAATGTTGAAACGGCACTAAAGCCAACGATCGCGCGAGGCGCCAGATTTGATAACACAAAACTACGAGCGCTTGGTTGGAAACCAAAAGTATCGCCTGAAGACGGGATTGAACGCTTAATTAGATCTGTGCTATAATACCGAATGCTTAAGTACAATACAGCTACCAACTACCCAAGCGATCTAAAGCGTTTAAGTACCAACGATCTGTCTGCCCTTTGCGACGATATTAGAGCCTTTCTGATTCAAAGCCTTGCCAAAACCGGCGGACATGTTGGTCCAAATCTTGGTGTTGTGGAGTTGTCAGTAGCATTGCACTATGTTTTTGACACCCCGAAAGACAAGATAGTTTGGGATGTCTCGCACCAGTCATACATTCACAAAATCCTAACCGGACGCAGAGACGGCATAGCAAAACTCAATCAAACAGGCGGCGTTTCAGGCTTTACCAACACGGGCGAATCCGAATACGATCTGTTTAATGTGGGGCATACCAGCGTGAGTATCAGCCTAGCCGCAGGGCTTGCCAAAGCTCGTGATCTGCAGAAAAAAGATGAACATATTGTTGCAATTATTGGAGATGGCGCTTTAAGCGGCGGACAATCATTTGAAGCATTGCAATCAGCCGCAAAGAAAATTACTCGCCTCATAATAGTCATCAATGATAACGAGATGTCGATCGATCCCAATAATGGCTCACTATACGATCATTTAAGGCAGCTTCGTGAAAATAGTGGCAGTAACGGCTTTAACTATTTTAACGCATTGGGTTATGAGTATATTTATGAGAAAAACGGCAACGATGTTACAGCTTGTTTATCGGTACTTGAGAGGGCAAAAAAAGCCATAAAACCGGTTGTTGTTCACATTAGCACAAAGAAAAGCAAAGGCTTGCCATTTGCCGAATTACAGCAAAATATATGGCACTATCATTCACCGTTTGATCCCATCACTGGCGAAAGTACTGTTGTACATAAGTTCGGTGTTCCAAGAGGCGCAGCAAAACAAGACTCGACTGTCTGGGCAAGTCCAAGAGACGCTACTTCAACTTGGTTCAAAAAGTTTCTCAGCCAAAATCCAAGCAATGCGATCGTGGCTCCAGCAACACAATTTGTCGACTCAAGAGCCTTTTATGCGTTAGGTGATCGTTACATAGATGTAGATATCGGCGAGCAAAATGCTGTTAGTTTTGCAGCTGGTATGGTTAAGGGCGGCAGTAATGTATTTTTGATGATCCAGGCTTCATTTTTGCAGCGGGCTTATGACCAGATTGCGCAAGACTGGTGTATGCAAAACTTGGGAGTTCATCTCATTGTGGTTGCAAGCGGTATCTCTTCGCTTGATTATTCACATGTTGCTATGTTTGATATTGCTCTTCTTTCCAATATCCCAAATCTCGTTTATCTATCACCAACCTGCCTAAAAGAGTATCAGATAATGCTGGACTGGTGCGCCGCATCTAATTTGCCTACTGCTATAAGACTTGCTAGTGGTCCAATCGAAGATTCACAGCGAGATGTAAGCGCTATTGAATATGGCAAATCTGAAATCGTTAAACACGGCGATAAAGTTGCAATACTTGGACTAGGTACATTCTTGCGCAAAGCGATCGCCGTAGCTGATCAGTTGGAACAAAACGGCATTAGCGCGACGGTGATCAATCCACGATTTATCACGCCGATTGACACAGAGATGCTCGATCGTCTAAGCGCAAATCATACAATTGTCGTTACGATCGAAGATGGGATACTAGAGGGTGGATTTGGAGCAAAAATAGCGCTTTACTACGCCGCTACCAATGTAAAAGTATTGAACTTCGGAGCAAAAAAAGAGTTTATCGATCATGTTCCTTACGACGAGTTGATGCAGCGCTATGAAATGGCAGACGATCTGATTGTACGGAAAATACTAAAGCTCTACAGCAACAATCAGTAGATTTGTAACGACTTTTCTTGTCAATTCGCCTCAGTTTTAGTATATCCATACAATACTCAGCGGAACACTAGCCGTCCGCCACCCATTCGGTTGACTCGACGCTCTGCGCACAGGATCGAACAAGCTAAGCTGAATTAAGCATAACCAAAGGTATAAGTGAGTATGATTTCCCAACTTCACGATCAACGGTTGCACGATCGGTGTTCGTAAGTAAATCTTTGTTCTAAGGAGTTCGTCATGCCAGTTGGTGATCAGTTCAAGGGGTTGCCCCTAGCAGAGTTGATAGGTGGTCCGTTAGTTGCTGTGTGTGATGCACAAGCCAAGCTGGCGTACTCGCAGTTGGAGTTTATCAACTGTATCGCTTACGAGGGCTACAATCACTCGGCAAAGCAGGACAAAAGTAATCCGCCAAAGACAAGATTGCTTGAGTTTAATCTCAACCGCCCTGTTGAAACACCCTCCGGTGAGATCGTCAATATAGCTACGCGCGTTGAAGCTCCGTTTTTGGGACTTGTGCCCATTCCGTCGCTGCTGATCGATGATGTCGATATCGAGTTTCAGATGGAGGTTTCCGCCACAGAGAACACTAAGGAAACCGAAAACAAGGAGGGTTCAGTCACTGCGAGCGGAAGCTACGGATTTGGGTTTTTCAAAGCAGCCGTTAATGTTCAGGGCAAAGTTTCATCAAGCCGCGAAAACACCCGATCGACAAATCAGACCGCAAAGTATCAGGTCAAAGTAAGCGCACACCAACAACGCCAGACAGAGGGACTGAGCCGCCTAATGGACATTATGGCGCAATGCGTGGCTCCGCTACCAATTACGCAAGACAAGTAGCGTAGATGGCTGCGACATTGCAGAACCAGACCTTCGCCGATCTGATTCGCGGCTTGCAACACGCGGTTAATACCGCGCAAGAGATGTTGCAAGACCACCAGTTTCAAACGATCAAGAAGTTTTTCAAAGACGGCAATCCGATCGTCAAGAAGGTTTATCTGCCCGATGGCAAGACGCTTGCTATTCCTTGGATCACGCTGGTGCCGCAGTCGTTGCTGACCGTGAGCGAAATTGAGATGGGCTTTACTGTTGAAATCGTCGGACTAGATCTGAAAGGGTTTGACTCAAAAGCGCGAAAAAATCACGACCTAGGCGACTACGCGCCCCCGAGGTCAAGCATTGAGATAGCTTTTGCACACGCCAAGCGATCTTCGTTGTTTGACGACAAGCTCTCTGGTGGCAGTATGTCGGACGAGTCCGAACGCGGCAACACGATCGATGTCAAGATCAAGTTCAAATCGATCGAAATGCCCGAAGGCACAAGCCGTCTCTTGGACGCGCTTAATGTGCGATTTGGCGAAGCGGCTATTGAAATGCCTGATCTACACAACGACGAAGCCAAACCAGCCAAGTCTACATAATTTGGATTGGAAAAAGGGGGGGACGGGAGCACGGTGTTGTGTCGACCCTTGTAGCACAATGGCAAGAGACAATAAACGACTATGAACAACATCACCTTAACCCCAACTTCGATCGCGGGATTGTTTATCGGGCAGTGCAAACGAGCAAGCGATGAGCGCGGCAGTTACTCCAAAGTTTTCGCGGATGCGATCTACAAAGAGCTTGGTTTTTGCTTCGTGCCCAAAGAGTTTTCCGTGCTATTTTCACACGCGGGCGCACTGCGCGGAATGCACTTTGAGCGCGGCAAAATGGGCGATCACCCCGCCAAAATCGCCTATTGCGTAACGGGCAAAATCGCCGCAGTCGGCGTGGATATTCGCAAAAACTCCCCCACATTTGCCCGCTACGAAATGGTCGAACTCACGCCCGAATCCGGACGATTTATCTACCTTGAGGAGGGCGTCGCGTTTGGCACACTTGCGCTAGAGGACTCAAACCTCGCCTATATCACCAACCAAAACTACGGCGAGTCGATCGAGGGCGGCTTTGTCTATGACGATCCACAAGTTGCGATCAACTGGCCGATCCCCGAGAGAGCGGAGGGTTTGGGAGTGGCAACTCCCAAGATGCGGCGAAACAAGAACTTGTTCTTATGAACAACCGCACCGAGAGAGAGTGATCCTCTCGCCGCGCGATCGTGCGCTGCCGCTCCTCGCCGATCTTGAGTAAGCAACCGCGGGAGGGTGCAGGCTGTCATTCTGGGGCTAATACTCATTTTGTGGTGTTGGACTTGAACCAGCACCACCATTTTAGCCATTGAACTCTATGCTCCGTTGTAAGCCCTTTGTGCGTCCTGTAACCTTCTTTCAGATGACCGAAAAATGACTCAACCATATTTGTGGTCTAACGCCCAAACGCAACGCTCAAATCCCCAACAAAGCTAGTCTATAACAGTATTTGTTGTATAGTGTATGTCTCTGTCTATTTCAATGACAGTGTTTGTCGTTGAGTGAATATTGCTGTCTGTTTCAATATGATGAAACATATCCTTGAATGCTCGATCCATCAGCCCCACTGTCCTTTTGGTGTCTTTCAACGATTCAACTAGATTGGTTGTATAGTGTATGTCTCCGTCTGTTTCAAGTTGTTGAGTGAATATTGCTGTCTGTTTCAATATGATGAAACATATCCTTGAGCACATTGTCTATCAGCGTCATTGTCCTTCTGGTATCTTTCAACGATTCACCTAGATTCGTTGTGTGGCATATGTCTCCGTCTATTTCAATGACAGTGTTTGTCGTTGAGTGTATATTGCTGTCTGTTTCAATATGATGAAACATATCCTTGAGCTCATTGTCTATCAGCGTCATTGTCCTTTTAATGTCTTTCTTGGCAATACTCTATTTGGACTGTTGGATTACCTTCT